>NZ_JBSHJX010000004.1:0-273265 GCF_053619695.1 Microbacterium sp. NPDC055521
GGCTCCGGAATCGGAGCCCGCCCGCCCAGGGGGGAAAAGCGTCAGCTGTTCGTGACGTTGTCGCGAGCATCCTGAGCGTCGTGCTTGACCTCGTTCGCGGCGTACTGCGCCTCGTCCTTGACGGCGGCGGCCGAGTCCTGCGCGGATGCCTTGACCGACTCGACCGACGAGGCCAGCGGCTCCTTCAGGTGCTCGCCGACCTCCTTGGCGACGTCGGTCGCCTCATCGATCAGCGGCTGTGCCTGGTCCTTCACCGTCGACGCGAGTTCCTTCTCCTTCGACGAGGCGGGGATCAGTGACGCGAGCACGAGTCCCGCACCGAAGGCGATCAGCCCGACGGCGAGCGGGTTGCCCTCGGCCTTCGCCACGACGCGATCCTTCACGTCACCCGCGTGCGCCCCGGCGTCGGACATCGACGAGCCGGCGTCGTCCGCAGCGCCCATGACACGGTCGCGCACCGAGCCGAACGCGCCCCGCACCTTGCCCATCTGCCGATCGACGATCTTCGACGGGGTGACCTTGTCGGCCAGGGCGTCGACGTCCATGCCGAGGTCCTGACGGGTCCGCTCGATGTCAGAGCGGATCTCATCGGCTGAATTGCTCATCGGTTCTCCTCATTTCTCTTCAGCGTGTCCGGGATCTCCTTGAGGGTCTCCACGGTCTGCGGTGCTCCTTCGACCTCCTGCAGCTGGCCACGTCCGACCAAGAAGAGGGCCAGGGCGATCAGCGCCCAGATGACGGCGACGATGACGCCAGACCATCCGCCGCCGATGAGGGTGCCCAGCGCCCACCAGAGCGCCATCGACAGGAAGAACACGGCCATCAGCGCGCCGTACCCGGCTGCGCCCATCAGGCCTGCACCCTTGGCGGACTTCGCCGCCGAATCCTTGAGCTCTGCCTTCGCCAGTGCGACTTCCTGCCGCATCAGCGTCGAGATGTCACGCGACACCTCGCCGAGAAGCTCACCGAGCGATGACGAGGCTGCCCTCTGCTCAGACGGTGTGGGGTCGGTCATAGCCGTCCTCCCCGCTGGCATCCGCCCTGGTCGAGCGGGTCTGGCTGTACAGTGGCGTCTCCGCAGCCGACGTCGATGTGTCGCTCACCGGAGTGGGCACCGAGTGATCCGGCTGTACCTGCGTGACCGGAGGCACCGGTGGGGCGGGCGGCACCGGAGGAGCCGGCGGCGCGGCGGGCGTCTGCGCGGCCGCGTGCTTCTGATCTGCTGCGTCGGAAGCCAGTGCGCGCGTCAGCCGCCCGACGATCACTCCGCCGATCGCCGCGGCGAGGATGAACGTGCCGGGCTTGCGTCGTGCGTAGCGCTTCACCTCGGTGAGCACCGCGCCCGGATCCCGGTCGCCGAGCCAGCTCGCCGCTGCCGACACCCGTCCGGATGCCTGCTGAACCAGGTCCGCGGCTATCCCGCTGCCCGTCGAGTTGGAGGCCATCGCTCCCAGCTCGTCACCGACGGAGCGAAGGCCGGTAGCCAGCCGCTGCTGCTGCGTGCCGGCCTGGTCGCGCAGCTCGCGCTGCGTCTGCGCGTACAGGTCCTTCGCCTGCATCTTCGCCTCACCGACGACGCTCGACGCTTCGTCCTTGGCTGCGCCGAGGACATCCTTCGCATGCCCGGTGGCGCTGTCCTTGAGATCGGATGCCTCGTGCTTGGCGGCATCGACCTTGCCCTGCGAGCCCGAGGGCTGCGAGCCCGAGGGCTGCGAGCCCGAATCATACGGCTGTGCGCCCGCCCCGTGCGCGGGCGCTCCCGAACCGCTCGGGCTGGTCGTCTCGAAATTGTCCGACATGAGTGCTCCTTTTCGCGGACCGATCGGAGGATCGGTGTCCCATGTCTAAGCCCGGGCGACCATCCGGCCAGGCCCCTTGCACTGCTTCGGTTTACGGTGTAAGTCCGGGCGAGAGGTCCGGAAGGTCGTGGATGCCGAACTCGTGGCGGAGCGCGCTCAGAGCCGCCAGCCACCCGGGCATCCCGGTGACCCCCGGCCCGGGCGATGCGGAGGCGGAGGCCAGGTATACGCCGGGGATCGGAGTGCGCCACGGATCCGGGCTGAGCACCGGCCGACGGAACAGCTGCCAGAGGTTCGGTGCGCCGGCCGCGATGTCTCCGCCCGGATAGTTCGGGTTGTGCTGCTCCACCTCCCGTGCGCTGCGCGAGCTCGTCGCCAGGATGGTGTCGCGGAAGCCAGGGGCGAACCGTTCGATCTGGCCGATCACCGCTTCCCTGCGATCCGCAGTGCTTCCCGCGGGCACATGCGTGTAGGTCCACAGCGTGTGCTTTCCCGCGGGAGCGCGGCTCGGGTCGAACAGCGTCGGCTGGGACACCAGCACGTACGGGCGGTCGGGGAGCCGCCCACGGTGCACCTGGTTCTCGGCATCCGCCACTTCGGCGCGTGCGCCGCCGACGTGCAGCGTTCCCGCGCGGCGCAGCTCGGGATTCGACCACGGCACCGGGTCGCTCACCGCGAAGTCAACCTTCGCGACGCCATCCCCGTAGCGGAACCGCTGCAGCGCACGCCGGTAGCCGGACGGCATGACGTCGGCCGCCAGGCGCAGGAGCGCTCGCGGGGTGACGTCGAGAAGTGTGGCCCATGCGTCGGGGAGCGCGCTCAACGATTCGACCTCGTGATCCAGTACCAGTTCGCCGCCGTGGCGGCGCAGATCGTCGACCATGGCATCCGCGATGGCCTGGCTTCCGCCGATCGGTATCGGCCAGCCCTGCGCGTGCGCGTACGTCGTGAGGGCCAAGCCGGCGCCGGCGCCGGCGATGCTGGGCTGCGCGAGGATCGTGTGCGCGGCGACGCCGGTGAGCATGGCGGGCGCGACGTCTTCCCGGAAGCGCGCATTCCACGCGGGGCTGCCCTGCTCGAGGGAGCGCAGACCGAAGAGCACCGCGGTGAGCAGGTGCCGGGGTATCTGCAGCAGGGAGGAGCCGGTGAAGTCGGCCACCTCGGTCGCCCGCTCGACCAGCGGTCGCAGAAGTCGCTGGTACGCCCGTCCGTCCGCTCCGAGCGCATCGGCGGTGCGGCCGAGGTCGCGGTAGGCGATGCCCGCGCGTCCACCGTCCAGGGGCTGGCCGAACGACACCTCCGGGGTGATGAACTCGACGCGATCACGCAACCCGAAGTCGCGGAAGAAGCGCGACTCGAAGGCCATCGGATGCACGGCGGAGCAGACGTCGTGCTGGAAGCCCGGCAGGGTGAGCTCGCGGGTGGCGGCGCCGCCGCCCGGCCGGCTCTCGCGCTCATAGACGCGCACGCGCAGACCCGCCCTGGCGAGTGTCACTGCGGCCGCGAGCCCGTTCGGGCCCGCTCCGACCACGACGACGTCGAGGCCATCCCCACCGGAATGACGCCGGGCGGTCACAGCTCCGGCGCCTCGGGCTCCGGGGCAGGCGATCGGTCCGGCGGCGTCGTCACCTCCGGTGACCCTTCCCGCGTGCGGGCGGCCGCCCTGCCCTCGGAGAGGTACGCCAGACGGTGCAGCGTCTCGGCATTGCGCCAGCGCACCAGGGCGTCCATGATCGGCCGCGGGACGAACCGGCCCGGTCCGGCGATCGGCTCCTCCTGGATGCGCACCAGGGAGCCGTCGCCCTTCGCGCGCACCTCGATCGTCACCCGCGCCTCGCCCATCGGCCACCCTCGTGCGCGCAGCACCATCCTGCGCGGAGGCTCGTGCTGTTCGACGATGGTCTTGTCGTTGATCAGGAGGGGCCATACTCCGAACGAATGGTGCAGCTCGGATCCCGGCGTCGGCCAGGTCGAATCCACGGCACGCATGCGCGAGGCGCCGACCACCCACGCGGGGTACAGCCACCCGTCTCCCAGTGATTCGAAGACGTCTTCCGGAGTGCAGTGCAGCACCCTCACATTCCGGGCCATCGCTCGCTCCTCAGCAGTCGGTTCAGTGGTCGGTCATACAGGCGTCGGGTCACGGCTCGTCGGCGAGCTCGTCCTCCTCAGGCTCGAACGTCGACGCGGTGCCGGTGTGCCCCGCCGCGATGCCTTCGGGATCGTCGGGGATCGTGCCGTCGTCGCCGAGGCCGCCGGACGTCCGCGCGTCGTCCCGCGCGTCCTCTTCCGCCGTCTCGGTCACGTCATGAGTGTCGCGGTGTTCGTCGCCGTGGCTGCCTGTCATACCGTGAGCACACCGCATCGCCCCGACATCCGGCAGGGCCGTGACGCCGGGCGCAGTCGCGAGTATCATCTGCACGCGCCGACCCGATCCGACTCAGAGCTCATCGAGCGCCTGCTGCGCCTGGCCGACGGCATGCGCAGCGGATGCCCGTTCCGCTGCCGCCCGTCGCCGCCGATCGGCCGCGGCGCGAGCGTCCTTCTCCGCCTGGGTCGCGTCGTGGCGTGCGCGCTCCAGCTCGTCTTCGAGTTCGGCGATGCGCTGCGAGAGCCGGTTGACCCGCTCGTCGGCCTCCTTCGCGTCGTCATCGGCGCGACGAGCGGCTTTCTCGACACGGTCATGCGCTTTCTCCGCCTCGCGCAGCGCCCGCTCGGCGCTGCGCTGCTCTCGCCGCGCGCCCACCTCGTCGGCCGCGGGCTTCGCGGTGACCGGAGCATCCGCTCGTCCGCCTCCGACGGCCGAGTCCACATCGAACGACCCCGTCGGCTCGAGGCCCTGCACCAGGCGTCCGGATGCCACGGCTGCAGCCGCGTCGGGATCGAAGAATGCCGCGGAGATCGTCTGCCGCACCGCCTCGAGTGTGGCGTCCGTCACTCGCCCGCCCTCTGCCGTCGCGAGCGATGCCGCCTCCGTCGCAAGCTGATCGGTGAGCGCCCGGCGCTGCCGCCCGAGCTGCGAGAGCGTCGCGGCATCCAGATCCTCCTGGGCCTCGCGCAACTCGGCGGCGAGCTGCAGCGCCTGGCCGAGCCGGGCGGCGCGCTGCCTGGCGAAGAGATTCACCACCCACGCGGCGACACTCGGCTTGCGCAGCGCGCGGATCGCCGCCGAGAGCGCGGGGTCATCGGTGTCCTTCGCGCGCGCGTTCCGCGACGCGATGAAGTCCTCAGGCGTCCCGGCGTACAGCTCGGCGGCGATCTTCTGGAAGTCACCCGCTTCGCTCATGCGAGTGACCTTATCGCGTGGGCGATCAGTCGTTCTTCGTCGCCTCTTCGGCCGCCCTCATGGCGGCGTCGCCCTCTTCGGGCGATTCCGCGCCGGCGCTCGCCGCGGGATCGTCGCCCGAGGCGGGCTCGCCATCCGTCGTCGGCATGTTCTGGCTGTCGAACTGGCCGTCCGGCAGCGCCTCGTCAGCAGTCTGCGGGTCGCCGTTCGCGCCGTCCGCAGCCTGAGGGGAGTCTGCGGCCGCGTCGTCGTGCAGGTCGTCGGGGTTTCCGTTGTGGTGAGTCATGCCCTGAGTATCAGCTCTTCGCGGGCGATCGAGGCAGGGCCGTGACGGCCAGCACCTCGAGGGGTATCATCCGCGCCGATCCGACAGGACAGCGTCCGCCAGGTGCTCCGGGCCCGGCACACGACGCACGTCGCTCAGCGCCAGCATCACGCCCGCCACGACTCCGCCGAGCCCGCCGAGCACCATGTCGCCGATCGTGTCCTGATAGCCGACGTGGATCTGATCGCTGATGTACGCCGACCCGAACCACTCGATCATCTCCCAGACCGCGCTGAGCGCGAGGGCGATCAGCGGCATGAGCACCAGGGGCGTCCGCGACCTCGAGGTCGCCGATGCGGTGATGTCGACGACGCCGGCCCGCGTCAGCACCTCTGCCGTGATGATCGCCAGCACCCCGGTGCAGGCGAAGTGGATGGCAAGATCCCACCACGAGATCGCGGCGTAGAGCTCGAACACGTTGCTCCACGCGGCGGCGAGAACGGTCGCGCCGGCGGTGGTGTCGAACCAGGCCCGCATGCCGAGCATCCGCGGCAGCACGAGCGCGGGCAGAGCCAGCGCCGCGATCCCGGCATCCGTCGGCTCGAGCCGGATGGCCGCCGCGATCACACCCAGGATGCCGACGAGGCGCAGCGCGTCGGCCGTCCACTCCGCCGCGGTGCGCGGCGGCCGCAGGAAGTCCTCTTTCATGCGGCATCCTCTCCGAAGCGCAGAACCGCCTGCACCGGCAGGTGATCCGACGGCCGGCGTCCGCCGGGTGTGCGTGCGTTCGCGCCGACCGCGCGCACGCGCACATCCGGCGTCGTCATGATCCAGTCCAGCTGCCGGCCACCGACGCGCGGTCGCCCGTACCGCGGGTAGGTGCCCCAGCGCGGACCGGCCGTCCGCTCTGCGGCCTCCCAGCTGTCGACCAGAGCGCGGCCCGCCTGCAATGCACGCACGGCCGTCGAGCCGGCGTCGGCATTGAGGTCGCCGGTCACGACCGCCGGCATGCCGCGCTGGGCCACGAGCCGACGGATGCTCCGCACGGAGCGCTTCCGCGACGACGCGGAGAGATGGTCGAGGTGGGTGTTGACCGCGACGAATCGCGTGCCGGTGCTGCGCTCGGCGAACTCGGCCCAGACCAGGATCCGGGGTAGCAGGTTGCCCCACCCGGTGGAGCCCGCCAGGTCGGGACGGTCCGACAGTGCGCGCTGCCCCCAGTCACGCAGCTCGAGACTCGCGGCGTCGTAGAGGATCGGCGCGCCCTCGCCGCGTCCCCCGGCTGCCCTTCCGGTGCCGATCGCACGGTGATCGGGGCCGAGCGATTCGTGTACGAGCGGCATGACGCGCGGCAGCGCCTCCTGCAGGCCGAGGAGCGTCGGCCGCTCCGAGGCCAGCAGTTCGTGCACGGCGGGAGCACGCCACGACCACCGGTCGGCGCGACGGCGCAGCATGTCGTCCGCGGCGCGGCGGATGTTGAAGGTCATGACGTGCACGTCGGGCGCTCCGCGAGGCCCGACCAGGGCATCCCGCGGCCCATCGGATTCGGGGGCCGCCATCGTCACCCGTCCCAGCCCTGCTGCGGCGTCTCGCACGTCTCGCGGAACACGAACTGCGACGGCAGCTTGCGCTGGGAGCTCGACCAGTCGATGGCGGGGCGTCGCTGCTCGGGCGGCAGATAGCCCAGGCGGTACACCGCCATCAGCTCGAGATCGTCGGGAACGTGCAGCAGCTCGACGATCTCGTCCCAGCGGCCCGGCGCCTCCATCGGGAACGAGATGAACTGGATGCCCATGCCGAGTTCCACCGTGGTCAGCCAGATGTTCTCCATCGCCGCGCCCATGCTGAACACCGAGTAGAACGACGACAGCTCGCCGGGGCGGTACTCGCTGCGATCGAGCATCACGCCGAGCAGCAGCGGCGAACCGGCGACGAGCTTGGCGTTCTCGGCGCCCAGGGTCTTGGGCACACCGAGCGAGTTCATCAGCTTCTGGCCGCGTGAGGTGAACACCTGGCTCGTGAACGGGCGCAGCAGCGCGGGCAGCTTGTCGAACAGCATCCCGCTGCGCTTCTGCTCCATCTCGGCTTCGCTGAAGCGGAAGTAGGGCTTGTAGCGCTCGAAGAACGTGCCGTTCGACATCACCTCGGTCATGCTCTCGCCCGAGATCTTCGCGATCCGCTGGATCGTCTCGCGCTGCTCGATCACGACGAAACGCCACGGCTGGCTGTTCAGCTGCGAGGGGGCGCGGCTCGCAGCTTCGATCAGCAGCCGCTGGTGCTCGTCGCTGACGGCGTCGGGCAGGAACGGCCCGTTCGTGGTCTTGCGGCGGCGGATGACGTCGAGGAATTCCATGGTGCTCCTATCGGCGGGTGAGGACGACGCCGGCGGCGATGAACGGCGCGGCGGTGAGAGCTATGGCGGGATGCCGGCGGGTGTGCGTTCCCGCATACGGGATGACGGCGAGGGGCGCCAGCGCGGGGGCGAGGGCGAGGGCAGCGCGCCGGTCGTGGCGGATGCCGACGACCAGCGCCAGGATCGTGGTCGAGACGGTCGCGATGTACAGCGCGTGGTGCACCCACCGGAAGCGTCTGGTGTCGACGATTCTGGTCGCGACGGCGGTGCCGAGGGCGCAGTTGGCGACGTAGCAGATTCCGGATGCCAGAAACGCAGCCGACGCCGGGCGTCGGTGCCCTCGTGCTCGCCGCCTGCGTGTCATGGGATCAGCACATCATGCCGCGCGCGTTCGGCGCGAGGGGTTGCGCGCGGGGCATCCGGCGCCCACGCATCCGAGGGAGGGGAACACGCCGAGGTAGGCGAATCAGGCCCGAATTCACCTGATCTCGCGTGTTCTCCTGCGCTCATTGAGTCGGGTCGCCGGCGGGAAGCGGGTCCGCGGGCTCGGCGGAATTTCGCCGGATGCCGATCCACGACACCACACCGCCCGCGGCGAACAGCACGGCGGTGACGATCACGGCGCTGTGGAAGCCGTCGAGGTCGAGCGCCCCGCCGACGATGGTCGACAGCATGGCGACCACCAGCAGCCCGGCGACGCGTGAGACGGCGTTGTTCACGGCCGACGCGATGCCGCTGCGACGCTCGTCGATCGCACCGAGGATCGCCGACGTCAGCGGCGCGACCGTCAGGGCCAGGCCGAGACCGAGCACGATCATCGACGGCAGCACCTGCCACCAGTAGTCGAAGTCACGGGCGACCGTGAGCAGCAGCAGAGACCCGACCGCCATCAGCAGCGGGCCCACGGTCATGAACAGGCGCGGCCCGAGCCGCCCGGCCCAGGCTCCGGCGCGCGACGACAGCAGGATCATCAGCACCGTGACCGGCAGGCTCGCGAGCCCCGCCGCTGTCGCGCTGAGCCCCGGCCCCTGCTGCAGGTAGACGCCGATCACGAAGCCGTTCAGCGACAGCGCCGCGTACACGAACAGGGTCGACACGTTGCCCCAGCCGAAATTGCGCACCGTGAACATCGACAGGGGCAGCAGCGGATGCGCCGCACGAGCCTGGCGCCACAGGAAGACGGCGAGCAGCGCCACGCCCGCGGCTCCGGGCATCCAGATCCCCGGATTCGACCAGCTCAGCCGCTCCTGCTCGATCAGCGCGAAGACGACCGCGCCCAGTCCGAGCGCGCAGAGGATGCCGCTCGTCCAGTCGACCCGCACATCGCGCTCGTGCTCGGGCAGATCCAGCCGGCCGAGCAGCACCAGGGTCGCGGCGATCGGCAGCACGTTGATGAGGAAGACGAACCTCCACGAGAGCAGGTCGACGAACAGACCGCCCATCAGCGGCCCGACCAGCTGCGCGGCGGTGGTGAACGCCGTCCACACCCCGATGGCCCGCGACTGCAGCTCGCCGCGCATGGTCGCGGTGATCAGCGCCAGCGAGCTCGGCACGAGCAGGGCGCCCGCGGCGCCCTGCGCAGCGCGGGCGATGATCAGCACCAGCGGGTCGGGAGCCGCTGCCACCGCGACCGACGCGATGCCGAAGGCGATCAGGCCGATCCGCATCACGCGCACGCGGCCGTAGGCATCCGACAGCGACCCCGCAAGCAGGATCAGCGCGCTCAGGGTGATCAGGTATGCGTCGACCACCCACTGCTGGGTGGCGATGCCGCCGCCCAGCTCGCGGCTGATCGCCGGCAGCGCCACCGTGACCACAGTTCCGTCGAGGAAGGTGACGAACGAGGCCAGCACGGCGACCGCGACGACCAGTCGCTGCAGGCGGGTGAACGTGGGCACAGGCCGACACTACTCCCGCCATCGACCTGCGGCACGAGCAGGCGTACCCTGGCCGCAGGCGGGACGACCTGCCCCGTCTCGACCCTTCGGCGAGAAGCCGACGACCCAGGCGGAGCGAACCATGGATTCGATGATGATGGACGCGATGGCGTCCGAGATGAAGACGTCCGGCATGGAGATGATCGACATGGCGGTCATGCAGGCCTGCATCGACGCCTGCGCCGCGTGCGAGCAGGCGTGCACGGTCTGTTCGACGCAGATGATGGACTGCAGCGTCGCGTGCATGAACTGCGCCGACATGTGCGGCACGATGATGCGCTCGATGCTGCGCATGCAGGGCATGACGGCGCAGGCGATGATGTCGATGCTCGACGCCTGCATCGCGATGTGCCGGATGTGCATGGAGGCCTGTCAGGCGCACGCCGAGAACAGCGACGTCTGCCGGATGTGCGCTCAGGCGTGCAGGGCGTGCATGGACGCGTGCATGGCCATGCGCGACGCCATGACGAAGATGGCCTCCTGACGGGCGACGTCCCTCCCTCGTCCCTGAGCCTGCCGTTCCTGCGTCCCGGAACCCGCCGAAGGGTCAGCGCGCGACGTTGTAGAGCACGCGGCCGACGGCCAGCACGTCATAGTCGGCGTGCAGTGCGACCGGCGTGCCCGCGGGCGCTTCGAGCGCCGCACCGGCTGCGCTCCACACCGTATGCGGGCCGCCGTCGAGGGTGCGCAGACGAAGAGCTCCGGATGCCGCATCTGTCGCCTCGACGATGGCATCCACCCAGCCGAGCGGCGTAGCCGACGCCATCCGCGCCTGGATCAGATGCAGGGCATGACCGGGAGTGTACGACGAGCAGACGTCCCCGTGGTCGCACATGCACGCCGCACGCTCACGCACCTCGAGGGGCGAAAAGCGGGTGGGCGGCGTGTTCACGGTGCATCTCCTCACGATCGGGTTCACCGAGAATACGTCCGGCTCCGGCGAGCGTCGAGAAGACCCGACACGGGGCGACACAATGCCCCGCTCCGCCCGCAGGCGTCAGCGCGACTGGGCCTCGACGATCGCCCTCTCGAGGTCACCCGGGCCGGTGAGCGCGACCATCCGCCCGTCGACGAAGAACGTGGGCGTGCCCTCGACGCCGAGGAAGGTGCCCTCGGATCTGTCGCGTCGCACGCGTTCGGTGGTGGCCGGGTCGGCGACGGCCCCGTCATAGGCCGTCATGTCGAGCCCGAGCTCGTCGGCGAGGGCGCGGAAGACCTCCGGGGTCGGTTCGGCGGCTTCGCCCCACTCGGCGAAGGTCTCGAACAGCCGGTGGTACATCGCCTCGAACTCGCCCTGCTCCCCGGCGGCCTCGGCGGCGAGCGCCGCGGGCATCGAGTTCACATGACCCGGCAGGGGGAAGTACCGCACCGCGTAGGTGATCTGCCCGTCGTACTTCTGTCGCAGCTGCTCGACCTCGGGGTACACGGCGCGGCACGCCCCGCACTCGAAGTCGAGGAACTCCACCACGGTGACCGCATCCCGCCCGGCATCGTCGAGAACGTGCGACTCCTCGCGCAGCACCTGTGGCTTCGGGTCGTTCTCGGACTCGGCGCGCTGCGCGACGGCCCACACGAGCACACCGATCAGCAGCACCATGACCAGGCCGCCGGTGATGATGACGGCCTTGACGGAGTTCTTCATGCCTCGATCCTGTCAGCTGCCGCCGACGGCATCCCGTGCGTGGGCGAGCGCCGACGCGGCGAGTGCCCGCGACAGCCGCTCGAACTCGCCGGCACTGCGCTCGCCGGGCCAGTCATCGGGCAGCAGGGTCGCGGGCAGGCCCGGGTCGACGTAGGGCAGCACTCGCCAGCTGTCGATCAGGCGGACATACGCGGCGAACGGCTCGGCCTCATCCAGGTCGTCAAGGGATGCCAGGAACCGCTCGTGTTCCGCGCGCAGTGCGCCCAGGTTCCACCAGCGCGAGGCGGCGTCGGCGAGGGGCTCGGACGGCACCGGATCGCTCGTGCGGAACAGGGTGGCGTAGGCGCGGGCATCCAGCTCGGCCAGCAGCTGCTCCGCCTCGTCGGACAGATGGCCGGGCAGGATCCAGAGCCCCGCCGTGACGGCGCCCGCGCCCAGGAACTGCAGCCGGCGGCGCAGCTGATGTCTGAGGTCGCGACGCGTCTCGGGGATGGTTGCCGAGACGAGCAGCCAGTCCTCTCCCGCCGCCATGGTGCGCACCGCGAAGATGCGACGGTCACCGCGCTCGAGCATCGGCAGCGCCGCAAGGCTCAGGGCGTACCCCGCATCCGGCGTCGCGATAAGCAGACCGCGCTGCTTGAGCCGGGTGATCGCAGTGCGCGCGCGGGCGGCCGGGATGCTCAGGTCGCCGGCCAGCCGCACGAGCGCCGCCGACGAGATGCGGCCGCCGAGCGGGCGCAGGTACAGCCCGATCAGGGTGCGCAGCAGCGAGGTCGCGCTGCCCGGCCGCGCCTCGATGTCGTCGAGCACCGCCGCTGAGGGCGCGGTCATGGCTGCAGGGCGTCGCGCACGGCGATCACGCCGCGCAGCGTCTCCTCATGCGAGGTGCTCAACGGTGACAGGCCGAAGCGGATGCCGTCGGGGAAGCGGAAGTCGGGGATCACGCCGTCGGCCCACAGCTGCGTCGTGACCTCCTGGAACGAGTCGTGTCCGATCGTGACATGGCCGCCGCGGCGCGAGGCCTCGCGTGGCGAGAGCAGCCGCACGCCGAGCGGTGCGAGCAGCGCGTCGTAGGCGCGGATCGCGAACTCGGTGAGCGTGATCGACTTCACCCGCAGGGCGGTGACCCCCTCCAGCTCGATCAGGTCGAGCATGCCCTGCATCGGCAGCATCGACAGCACCGGCGGGGTGCCGCTGAGCAGCTGCCGGATGCCCGAGACCGGCGTGTACTCGGGGCCCATGGCGAAGATGTCGGCGGCACCCCACCAGCCGTGGATCGGCTGCACGACCGTGCCGTGGTGCTCGGTGCACAGGTACGCGAACGCCGGCGATCCCGGCCCGCCGTTGAGGTACTTGTAGGTGCAGCCGACGGCCATGTCGACTCCCCAGTCGTCGAGCTGCATGGGCACGACGCCGGCCGAGTGGCACAGATCCCAGAGCATCAGCGCTCCGGCAGCCTTCACCACCTGGGTGATCGACGGCATGTCGGCGAGCGAACCCGAGCGGTAGTCGACGTGGCTGAGCACGACGAGTGCGGTGCGCTCGGAGACCACCGATGCGACCTGATCGGCCGTGACCCCGAGGATCGGGTCGGGCTCGACCCAGCGCAGCGTCGCGCCGGTCTCGTTCGCGACACCGGCGGCGATGAAGCGATCGGTGGGGAAGTTGCCCGCTTCGATGACGATCTCGTCCCGACCCGGTCGCGCGGCGACACCGGCACGCATGAGCTTGTAGAGCAGCACGCTGGTCGAGTCGGCGACCACGGTCTGGCCGGCCGCGGCGCCGAGGATGATCGCGCCGATGCGATCACCGAGGTGCATCGGCAGCTGCATCCACTGCTCGTCCCACGAGCGGATGAGACGCGTGCCCCAGTCGTCGCGGACGAACGCCGCGGCCTTCTCGGGCAGATCGCGCAGCGGGCGGCCCAGCGAATTGCCGTCGAGGTAGGCGATGACGCCAGGGGCGTCGGCGAATTCGGCGAGGTGGTGAGCGAGCGGGTCGGCCTGGTCGAGCTTGCGGGCCTCGGCGAGCAGGTCGGCGGTGATGTCGGTCATGTCACGGCTCCGTGATGTCGGTGTCGATGTCGGCTGGTGTGAGGCGGTGGGCCCGATTCGGATCGCCGTCGGGCAGAAGCAGCAGAGGTCCGCCCGCGCGCGGGTCCGCGGGGGAGAGGGATGCCAGCAGGCCGAGCCCGTCGAGGCCGGCGGCCCGCAGCAGGTCGATCTCCGCCTCGCGCAGGTCGACGGGTGCGGGCCCGTTGCCCATGTCGGTGCCGTAGAGCACCTCGCCGCCGCCGGCGATGAAGCGCCGCACGTTGTCGAGCGCGAGAGCGAGCACGTCGCCGTCGTGGATCGCCAGAGTCGAGATCCAGGATGCGGATGCCGCCTGCGCCGCGATCTCGGTCTCGGTGAGGCGCTCGCTGAACGGGGCGTGCGCGAGGCGGGTCGCGCCGAGGCGCACCGCGCGCTGCGCCTGGCCGGCACCTTCGGCATGGGCGACGACGGGCAGGTGGTGCACGGCGGCCTGATGCACGACGGTGCGGAAGGCATCGTCGTCGAGCACCGGGCCCGCGTCGCTGTGCGCGATGACCTTGATCAGCGAGACGCCGGCGGCGGCGAGCTCGTCGACCGTGCGGGCCGCGTGCTCGGCATCCACGATCTCCCGCACCGAACCGGTCGGAGCCCACGCGCGATCCGACGGGTAGCCGCCGGGTGCGGTGAGGAACGGCCCGGCGTACTCGACGACGGGGCTGCGCAGCACCTCGGCGATCCACTCCGGATCCGCGCCCAGATCGACCACCCGGCCGAGCCGCGACGCCGGCAGCAGGGCCGGGTCGACCAGCTGCAGGTGCACGTGATGGTCGGTGAACAGACCCATGATCACGCCCTCGAGGCGGGGTGTTCCGGCGGGCGGCGGCCCTTCGGAAAGCTCAGGAGCCCACGAGCCGAGCGTGAGGCTGCCCTCGCGCATCGCCTCGCCGTCGAAGAACGTGACCGCCCGCATTCAGCGGCCGATTTCGGTGCGCACGCTGTACAGCTCGGGGAAGAAGGTGAGATCGAGCGCGCGCTGCAGGAAGCTCACGCCGCTCGATCCGCCCGTGCCGACCTTCATGCCGATCGTGCGGGTGACGGTGCGCAGATGCCGGAAGCGCCAGAACTGGAAGTTGTCCTCGACGTCGACGAGCTCTTCGCACGCCTCGTAGAGGTCCCAGTGCTCGTGCGGGTTCTCGTAGATCTCGCGGATCGCGGCGACGAGCTCGGGATGCTCGCGGTAGGGCTGGCGCACGTCGCGCTCGAGCACCTCAGCCGGGATCGGCAGGCCGCGACGGAACGCGTATCGCAGGAACTCGTCGTACAGGGTCGGACGCTCCCACTCGGCCCTGAGCATCGCGAGGTTCTCGGGATGGTCGCGGAACACGTTGAGCATCCGCTCGTTCTTGTTGCCGAGGGCGAACTCGACCGCGCGGTACTGCACCGACTGGAACCCGGACGAGTTGCCGAGGTCGCCCCGGAACTGCGCGTACTCGGTGGGGGTGAGCGTGGCGAGCACCGACCACTGCTGGGTCAGCACCTCCTGGATGTGCTTCACCCGCGCGATGTGCTTGAGCGCCGAGCGCAGGTCGTCGCCGGCCAGGCGGTCGCGGGCGGTGCCCAGCTCGTGCTGCACGAGCTTGAGCCACAGCTCGGTCGTCTGGTGCTGGATGATGAACAGCATCTCGTCGTGGTGCTCGGGCTGCGAGACCGGATGCTGTGCACCGAGCAGCCGATCCAGGTCGAGGTACGAGCCGTACGTCATCCGATCCTTGAGGTCGGTGACGATGCCGTCTTCAAGGGGGCGTTCATTGTCGGCTGCGACCATGCGGGAAACGTATCAGTTTCGTGGCGGTCGTCACAATGGTGAAACTACCCTCGGTTAGCACCCACCGCCCGCATCGGCAAGGGGGGGCGTCCGAGCCGAGGTGATCGAGCGGCAGCGGATATTCTTCCGAACATGGGAGACAGCATCAGTTCACAGCGGTTCACCCGGCAGGACCGCGCGCGGTTCCGGGAGCAGGTGCAGCGCGGGCTGGAGGCGCTCGAGCTCATGCTCGGCGACGGCTGGTTCCAAGAGGCGTCGCAGCCCCAGCTGGGCCTGGAGCTCGAGCTGAACCTCGTCGACGGCGACCGCAACCCCGCCATGACCAACGAGCAGGTGCTGGAGGCCATCGCGAACCCGGCCTTCCAGACCGAGCTGGGACGGTTCAACGTCGAGATCAACGTGGCACCCCGGCCGCTCGGCGGTGACAGCCTCACCGAGCTCGAGAAGGTGCTGGGCTCGGCGTTCTCCGCCGCCGACGAGCGCGCCCACAGCGCGGGCAGCGATCTCGCGATGATCGGCATGCTGCCCACTCTCGACGAGACGCACTTCACCGAGCGCTGGCTGTCGAGGGAGCCGCGCTACAAGATGCTCGGGCAGCAGATCCTCGCCGCGCGCGGCGAGGACATCGAGCTGCGCCTCGACGGTGTCCCCCTCATCGACACCGCCGATCCGGAGGACCTCGACATCATCTGCGACACGATCGTGCCCGAGGCCGCGTGCACGTCGATGCAGCTGCACCTGCAGGTCAAGCCCGAGGACTTCGCCCCGCACTGGAACGCGGCGCAGGCGATCGCCGGCGTGCAGGTGGCGCTGGCCGCCAACTCGCCGTTCTTCGCCGGCCGCGCGCTGTGGCATGAGACGCGCATCCCGATGTTCGAGCAGGCCACCGACACGCGCTCGCAGGAGCTGAAGAATCAGGGCGTGCGCCCGCGCGTGTGGTTCGGCGAGCGCTGGATCACGTCGATCTTCGACCTCTTCGAAGAGAACTCGCGCTATTTCCCGGCCCTGCTGCCGGAGAGCTCCGACCAGGACCCGCTGGAGACGCTGCGATCAGGCACTGCGCCCGATCTGAGCGAGCTGCGGATGCACAACGGCACGGTCTACCGCTGGAATCGCCCCATCTACGACACGCAGAACGGCGGCTGCCACCTGCGACTCGAGAATCGGGTGCTGCCCGCATCGCCCTCGATGGCGGATGCCCTGGCCGACACCGCGTTCTATTACGGGCTGCTGCACACCCTCGCCAGCAGCGAGCGTCCGCTGTGGAGCCAGATGACCTTCGACGCCGCGCACGAGAACCTGCACGCCGCGGCGCGGCAGGGCATCGAGTCGCAGCTGTACTGGCCCGAGCTGGGCTGGGTCGGACCGCGGGAGCTGGTGCTGCGCCGGCTGCTGCCGCTCGCCGCGGAGGGGCTCGAGGCCTACGGCGTCTCTACCGCGGCGCGCGAGAGGTACCTCGGCATCATCGAGCAGCGCTGCGTCACCGGCCGCAACGGGGCCACCTGGCAGCGTGCGAACGTCGCAGCCCGAGAGGCGGCGGGCGAGTCGCGTCACCAGGCGCTGCACGGGATGCTCGACGACTACCTGCAGCACATGCACTCGGGCGAGCCCGTGCACGCCTGGCAGCCCTGAGCCCCTGGGGCCGGGGGCCTGCCGAAGGGCCGCCACCCAGTGACCCTGCACTCGCTGGGCCCCTGAGCCTGCCGAAGGGTCAGCCCAGGATCTCCGCCGTCGTGCGCAGTGCGATCTGCGGCGGGTACAGCCCCATCACGTGCACTGCGGCGGCGTGGTTCTCGGCTGTCGATCCCGCGCAGGCGTCGGTCGCGACGGTGAGGTGCGCACCGGCATCCGCCCCGGCCAGCGCGGTCGACAGCACGCAGCAGTCGGTCGAGACGCCGGCGAGCACGACGTGCGCGCCGCGTCCGACGATCGCTTCCAGCTCACCGCCCCACTTGCCGAACGTCGGCAGGTCGAGAGTCGGGTGCGATGACAGACCGCGCGCCGCGGGCACGAGGTCGAACAGCTCGTCGCTGGGCGGCTGGTCGGCGAACGGCCACGCCGTGAAGTACTCGCCCCACGACGTGGTGCGGTCGGCGGTGGGCATCCATCGGGTCACCAGCACCTGCGCGCCGAACCCTTCGGCGAGACGCGCGATGTTCTGCATCGCCTCGGCGAAGAACGGCGACCCCCACTCTGATTCTGGCGAGGCGAAGATGTTCTGCGGGTCGATGACGACCAGCCACTGATCCGTCACGCCTGCTCCTGACGGCGGATCCGCCCGGCGCGCGCGAACCACGTGACGACGAAGGAGAGCACCAGGGCGACGAAGACGCCGAGGTTCGCATACGCCCACTCGCCGTCCTTTCCGCCGATGAGCGGCAGCAGGTAGCCCTGCCAGTTGTTCCACGCCGCATCCTCGGCGAACAGGTTGACGACCAGACCCCAGCCGATGATCGACGTGACGACCATGGTGCCGATCGAGGTCCAGTCCCACGCGCCGTAGCGGCCGTTCGAATCGAACAGCGCCGCCTCGTCGTAGTCGCGCCGGCGACGCAGGATGTCGGCGATGAGGATGCCCGCCCACGCGGCCAGCGGCACGCCGAGCGTGATGAGGAACGACTGGAACGGGCCGAGGAAGTCGGCGGCGAAGAACACGACGTAGATCGTGCCGAGGGTGAGGATGACGCCGTCGACCCCGGCGGCGGCCGGCCGGGCGATGCGGATGCCGAGGCTGATCAGCGTGAGTCCGGACGAGTAGATGCCGAGCACGGCCCCCGAGACGAGCGCGAGCACGGCGGTGAGCAGGAACGGCACGAGAACCCAGATCGGCAGGATGCTGGCGAGGGCGCCGATCGGGTCGGCGCCGACGGCATCCATCAGCTTCGGGTCGGAGCCACCGAGCAGCAGACCGAAGATGACCAGGATCACCGGCGCGACCGCGCCGCCGAAGGTGTTCCAGAAGACGATCGCGCCGTCGGACGCGGTGCGCTTCTGGTAGCGCGACCAGTCGGCGGCGATGTTGATCCAGCCCAGCCCGAACCCGGTCATGACCATGACCAGCGCGCCGATGACCGCGCCGACGCTCCCATCGGGGAGCGACATGACTGCGCCCAGGTCGATGCGGCTGCTCGCGAGGATGATGTAGAGGATCGTGACGGCGCCGGTGACCCAGGTCAGCACCGACTGCATCTTCATGATGGTGTGGTACCCGAGCACCGAGGCGACGACGACGAGCGCCGCGACGACGATGGTGGCGATGATCTTCAGGGCGACGCTGTCACCCGGACCGCCGAGCTGGGTGATGACGGTGGCCGTGGCGAGCACCGCCATGATCGCGAGGAACGTCTCCCAGCCGATCGAGGTCAGCCACGACACGATGCCGGGCACCTTCTGCCCGTGCACGCCGAACGCGGCGCGCGAGAGCACCATGGTCGGCGCCGAGCCCCGCTTGCCGGCGATCGCGATGAGCCCGCACAGCAAGAACGACACCACGATGCCGATGATCGACACGAGCGTCGCCTGCCAGAACGAGATGCCGAAGCCCAGCACGAACGAGCCGTAGCTCATGCCGAACACCGACACGTTGGCGGCGAACCACGGCCAGAACAGATCGCGCGGCTTCGCCGTGCGCTGCGACTCGGGGATGATCTCGATGCCCGCTCGTTCGATGAGCGCGGGCGACGTGGTATCGGTCATGCCCTCATCCTGGCACCGCCGTCGGCGCCTCGGGTGCAACAACGGGGCTCAGCGGCCGAGCAGCTCCGCGACGGCGTCGATCGCTCCGTCGGCGAGGCGGAAGTACGCCCAGGTGCCGCGCTTCTCGCGCTCGAGGAATCCGGCGGAGACGAGCACCCGAAGATGGTGCGAGACCGTCGGCTGGCTCAGGCCCAGAGGCTCGGTCAGATCGCACACGCACGCCTCGCCGTCGGCGTGCGCCGAGATCATCGAGATCAACCGCAGGCGAGCAGGGTCGGCCAGTGCTTTGAGCGAGGATGCCAGCGACTCGGCGTTCTCGCCCGAGATCGGCACCCGGGTGAGCGGCGCGCAGCAGGAGCGCAGATCGCGCAGGGGGATCAGCTCGGAAGTGGGCACGAATCGATTGTGGTTCATGTATTGACGAACGTCAATATATGCGCGACGATGGGGTCGCAAAACATTGATGAACATCGATGAATGGAGGTGCGAGATGGACGACTGCTGCGAGATCCTCGACGACGGAACCTGTGTCTCCGAGTGCTGCTGACAGCGTGCGATCCTCGCGGGCCGGCCTTCTCCGGCCGGCCCGCGGCGGCATCACGTAGGCTGACCACGCACCCCCGCACCCCGCCCTCAGGAGCTTCGATGACACACAGCGCGACCAGGCCCTCCGTCCTTTTCGTGTGCGTGCACAACGCGGGCCGCTCGCAGATGGCCGCAGGGTTCCTGCGCGATGTTGCGGGCGACCGCATCGAGGTGCGCTCCGCAGGCTCGATGCCGGCAGATCAGATCAACCCGGTCGCCGTAGAGGCGATGGGCGAGCTCGGGATCGACATCACGGCCGAGCAGCCCAAGGTGCTCACGCCCGAGGCTGTGCAGGCGTCGGACGTCGTGATCACGATGGGCTGCGGGGACGCCTGCCCGTTCTTCCCTGGTAAGCGCTATGAGGACTGGAAGCTCGACGACCCGGCGGGACAGGGCATCGACGCGGTCCGCCCGATCCGCGACGAGATCCGCTCACGCATCGAGAAGCTAGTCGCCGAACTGATCTGAGCGCCGGTCGGGCTCTGCCTCTCAGCCGGCGAAGAAGGCGCGCGCGACGCGCGACAGGTCGTACAGGTCGCTCACACCCGCGAGTTCACGTGCGGAGTGCATCGAGAGGATGGGGATGCCCACGTCGACCGTGCGGATGCCCAAGCGCGTCGCCGTGATCGGGCCGATCGTCGACCCGCACGGGACGGCGTTGTTCGACACGAACTCCTGCGAGGCGACGCCCGCCGACTCGCACCAGCGCGCCCAGGCCGCAGCCCCCACCGCGTCGGTGGCGTAGCGCTGGTTCGCGTTGATCTTCAGGATCGGGCCCGAGCCGAGCACCGGCTGCACGACCGGGTCGTGCTTGTGGGCATGGTTCGGGTGCACCGAGTGCCCGACATCGCTCGACAAGTGCCACGACGCGGCGAACGCGCGGCGCTGCTCGGTGGCGTCGGCGCCGAGCGACGCGTACACGCGCGCGAGCACGTCTTCGAGAAACGGGCCGGCCGCGCCCGAGCGCGACTCGGATCCGAGCTCCTCGTGGTCGAAGGCGGCGAGCACCGGGATCACCGGCTGGGCCGTTGACCCACCCGGGGCCGCTGAGCCTGCCGAAGCGCCGTCTGTCTCACCCTGGGCCGCTGAGCCTGCCGAAGCGCCGTCTGACTCACCCGGGGCCGCTGAGCCTGCCGAAGCGCCGTCTGTCTCGATCAGCGCGACCACTCCGGCGTGCACCGAGGCGAGATCGTCGAGGCGGCCGGATGCGAAGAACGCGTCGTCCTTGCCGAAGACGGCGCCGCGCGCGGCATCCGCCACCACCGCGTCGAAGCCGCGGATGTCGGCCGCGTCGACTCCTGCGGAGGCCGCCAGCTCGGCGAGGATGTCGGCGGATTCGGCATCCCCCAGCCCCCATACCGGCTGGGTGCCCGTCTGCCTGTCGAGCGCGAGGCCGTCGTTGACACCGCGGTCGAGGTGGATCGCGAGCTGCGGCAGGCGCAGCAGCGGGCCGGTCGCCGCGAGCACGACGCGACCGTCGGCGAGGGCGAGGCGCCCGGCGAGGCGGAGTTCGCGGTCGAGCCACGAGTTCAGCAGCGGTCCGCCGTACACCTCGACGGCGGCCTGCAGCCAGCCGCGGACACCCGTCGTGGGCTTGGGTTTGAGCTTGAAGCCGGGGGAATCGGTGTGCGCCCCGAGCACGTGCACGGGTGTGGTCGCCGCGGCATCCGTCGGCACCGACCAGGCGATCGCGGCGCCGTCGCGCACGACGACGAATCGCCCGCCCGCCTGTGCCGGCCACTCGGCGGTCTCGTCGAGGCGGGTGAAGCCGGCCTCTTCAAGACGACGCGCGACCTCTTCGGCAGCGTGGTAGCTCGACGGCGAGGCGGCGACGAAGTCGGCGAGATCGGCGGCATGCGTGTGGGCGGCGGAGACGGCAGGCATGGCTACGAGCCTAATCCGCCCGCCCCGATGCGGCCCGCCTGTCACGCATCCGGCAGGGGGTAGCGTCGTCGCAGCACCCAGCGCTGTCCGAGCGTCCAGGTGACGGTGACCACGAGGTAGAGGGCTGCGGCGAGCGGCACGAACGCCGCGAAAACCGCGGTGAGGTAGTGCAGCGCGTTCATCGCGCCGAGCACGCCAGGGGTCGCCAGCGGGCCCTCCGTCGGTACCTGCGGCCGGAACACGCGGCGGGTGATGTCGGCGACGACCACGATCACCACGAGCACGACCGCCCAGACGGCGGCGGTCTGCCCGTCGAGGCCCACCCCGACCGCCGCGATCAGCGAGTCGCCCAGCGGAGCCCCGAGCAGGTCGTGCGCCAGCAGCGCGTTCGGGTGGCCGGCGATCTCGGGGCGCAGGAACAGCGTGTACAGCACCCCGACGACGGCAGCCTGCACGATCAGCGGCAGGCAGCCGGCCAGCGGCGACGCCTGTTCGTCGCGGTACAGCGCCATGGTCTCGCGCTGCAGTCGCTCGCGGTCTCTGCCGTGGCGCTGCTGCAGAGCGCGCAGACGCGGAGCGAGTCGAGCGCGCAGCTGCTCGGCCCTGGCCTGGGAGATGCCGACGGGGATGAGCGCGGCGCGCACCCCGATGGTCACGAGCATCACCGCCAGCGCGGCAGACGCCGAGCCGGCAACGGGGTCGAGAACCCCGGAGAGCGAGAGCAGTGCCGAGTAGGCGGCGTCGAGAAGAAGGGTCAGTGGAGGAAAGGCGAAGATGTCCATGAACGTCCGTTCGCAGAGAGGGGGGTGGGCCGGAGGCCACGAGACCCGCCCCTCAGCGAGTGCGAGGACGGATCAGGCGGCGGGCGCTGCCCCCGGCGCTCGCGGACGAGGATGACCGTCGGCGTCCGGATCGCTCTGCGCGAGCAGCACAGACGCACCGATGGCGCGTTGCGGATACGGCGCCGAACGGACGCCGAACCGCGGTGTCAGCAGAGCGAGCGCGATCGCGAGCACGGTCGCCGCGACGAGAATCGCGGCGATGCCGAGCATGCCTCCGGCGGTCAGCCCAGGGGGGAGGGGCACGGCGCCGAGCGCCACGAGCAGCGTTCTCAGCAGCGTCCCGATCGCGTCGATCATCACCCCTCCTTCCGGCCCGACGGTACCACTCCATCCGGTCGCGGACATGCGAAGGGCGAGAGGACCGCCGTCCCCTCGCCCTTCTCACCCTCCGGGGGCTTCAGCCGTCCTTGACCTCCAGGTCACCGTGCTGCCCGTCGGCGTCGCCGTCCGCATAGTCGGGGCGCGCCGGCTGCGGCGGCTGGTCATCGAGCTCACCGCCCTCGCGACCGCCGAACGGACGACCGTGGTCGGCGAACTCTTCGCGGCCGAAGACGAGGATCCAGTCGGCGACGGTGAATCGCGCGCCGGTGCGCAAGATCTCGCTGCGGTCCCCGGCGATGCCCTCGGCCGGGTTCGCATTCATCAGGCCCTCGCCGTGCAGTGTCAGGACGTACTCGTCGCGCTCATCGTGCACGATCGTCGCGTGCACGGGGTCTGCGCCGGCGATCACGAGCGAGCACTCCGCGCCCGAGCCGATCGTGGTGCGCTCGTCGACGAGCTCGAGACGGCTTCGATCACCCTCCGGGCTCGTGATGCGCAGGTGCGGCTCCCCTGCCCCTCGCTCGGCGTGCGTGGTCGTGGGCTGCGCGCCGTCCGAGTTCGCGAGCTGATCGAGCTGGTCATCGACATCGGGTGCGCTGTGCGCGGGTGTCGTGCCGGCGGTCTGGTCGGTCATGTGATCCTCCTCTGTGGGGATGGGCTTCGGGCGGTCCGGGGCGGAGCCCGTGAACGGCGTCAGCGGGAGATGACTCCCACTGTCTCGCCGGTGGTCGACGGGGCGAGGTGCCGGGCGATGTCGGCCTGGCTGATCATGCCGACCAGGCGGTCGTCCTCCAGCACCGGGACACGGCGGATCCGGTGCTCGCGCATGAGTGCGAGAGTGCGGTCGATGTCATCGTCGGGGGAGACCATCACCGGCACCCCGGCGGCGAGCCGCCCGGCGTTCGTCGTCTCAGGGTCCAGCCCCGCCGCGATCGCCTTCACGACGATGTCGCGATCGGTGAGCATGCCCTTCAGGCGGCCGTCTTCTCCGCAGATCGGCAGGGCGCCGACATCCAGCTCGAGCATCCGCTCGGCGGCGATCGAGAGTGCGTCGTTCTCGCCGATGCACTGTGCGTTCGGTGTCATGATGTCTCGCGTCCGTGTCATGGTCGCGTTCCTTCCCGCCTCGGTGTTCGCCTGTCTCCATCAGTGATCTCGACCGTAGACAGACTGATTCGCGGCGGTAATGGGGTTGACAGCCTGCTGCCTGCTCGTCAACCCCGTTCTCTTTCCGCTGTGATCTGGCCAGCATCCGAGGTGGGGAGGGCCTGACGACAAGGAGAAGCGGATGTCGCAGCAGCACGAGTCGAGACAGGATGCTTTCGGCCCACGGGTCATGTTCTGGATGTGGATGGGCACGATCGTCGCCGGCTTCGCCGTCATGTTCGCCGTGGTCGGAAGCGGGCGATGATCATGAAGAGGTTCCTTCGCGACAACGGCTTGAGCCTGTTCTTCTTCGCACTCTTCGCCCTCGCTCTGCTCGGCCAATCGGTCGCCGGGCTGCTGCGCACGAACCAGGAGCTCGCCCAGCACGGACAGCCGCCCGAGACCTATCTCTCCTTCGTCCTCTCGAGTGATTTCGTCGTCGACGTCGCCGAGAACTGGCAGAGCGAATTCCTGCAGTTCCTGCTCTTCATCGCGGCCACCGTCTGGCTGGTTCAGCGCGGCTCACCCGAGTCGAAGAAGCCCGGCGACGAGGGTGTCGACACCGATGAGAATCAGATGGTCGGCGCGTACGCGCCTGCCGACGGCCCACGCTGGGCCCGGGTCGCAGGCCTGCGGCGCACGGTGTACGAGAACTCGCTGGTGCTCGTGATGGGCGCGATCTTCCTCGGCTCATGGCTGCTGCAGTCGCTGAGCGGGCTGGTGGTGATGAACGAGGAGAACGCGCAGCACGGCGAGCCCGCGATCGACTGGGCGCAGTACGTCGTGTCACCCGAGTTCTGGGACCGCACGCTGCAGAACTGGCAGAGCGAGTTCCTCGCGGTGGGGACGATGGTCGCCTTCTCGATCTTCCTCCGTCAGCGCGGTTCGGCGGAGTCGAAGCCCACCGGGCTGCCGCATACCGTCGCCGCTCAGGAGTCGGAGTGATCTCCCGAGCAGGAACGTTCAGCCCTCGAGGTGCTCCGGCAGCAGGCACAGCCCCCCGCTGCTGCTGGCGGAGTTCGCGAGAGCCATGATCCACGCGCTGCTGAGCTCGGGTGTCTCCGGTTGATCGAAGACGAAGCGCAGGGGGATGGACGGGTGCAACCAGATGGTCGACCGGCCGGTGGGGTTGAGATGCGGATGCTGCCACGACAGAGTGAACGATTCGTTGCGGCGCAGCTTCGTGGCGATGACGACCTTGAGGTGAGCGAGCGCACGGTCCTCGATCTCGATGGGATCCGGACTGGCGCCGTAGAAGAGCATGCCCATCTGACTAAGCTAACTGCAGGCGTTCGGGGGACGCCAGAGCAATGTCGGACGTCGGAGAGGTGCACTTCCTTGGGAAAGTTCGTTTATGAGGGCTCGGTCAAGACCGAGATCGAAGACCGCGCCCTGACCCACCTGCAGCTCGTGATGACGGCGAAGCTGCGCCGCGGTGAGCCCTTCCCGTTCAGCTGGCGCGAAGACGCCAGCGTCGGCGGCGGGCGCACCACCGTCTGGGTGCAGCCCAGCAGCTCGCTGGTGTTCAAGTACTTCGGCAGCCGTCAGCCGGCCATCAATCGCGCCTGGATCGAGGCGCTCGCCTACACGGCCAACACCCCGACCGGCCTGCACATGGTGCCCGAGCCGCCGGACGACCCGAACGCCGGCATCGAGGGCTGATCGCGCTGGCGTTGCACGGCGCCGATGCCAGGGTCAACCCCGTGTATCGGCATCCGCGGTCTGTCTAACCTGCTGTCCTCCGACGAGAGGACCGCAGACGATGACTCGCATCGGGTTCCACGCCTCCCATGAGCAGCACGCCCCGGGCAGGCTTCTCAGAGACATCGCCCACGCCGAGCGCATCGGGTTCGACGAGGCGATGTGCTCAGACCACCTCGCCCCCTGGCTGAAGGCGCAGGGGCAGTCCGGTCACGCGTGGTCGTGGCTCGGGGCGGCACTGGCTCTCACGCGCTTCCCGATCGGTGTGGTCACCGCTCCCGGTCAGCGCTACCACCCGGTCATCACCGCGCAGGCACTGGCCACCCTGGCCGAGATGTTCCCGGATCGCGCGTGGGCGGCGCTCGGCAGCGGTGAGGCGCTCAACGAGCACGTCACCGGCGACGAGTGGCCCCCCAAAGAGCAGCGTGACGAGAGACTGCACGCCGCGGCGGACGTGATGCGTCGCTTGCTGTCCGGCGAGCAGGTCGACGCAGACGGCCCGGTGCGCGTGCACGAGGCGAAGCTCTGGTCGCTGCCCGAGACGCCGCCGCCGCTGCTGGCCGCGGGGATCAGCACCCGAACGGCCGCCCAGGTCGCGGCATGGGCCGACGGCCTGATCACCGTCGGCGCAGACCCGGAGGCGACGGCGCAGACGGTGACGGCGTATTGGGATGCGGGAGGCCGAGGCGACGTGCTGCTGCAGATCCACATCAGTCTCGAGGACACCGACGAGCAGGCCCTGGCCGCCGCGCGCGAGCAGTGGGCGCAGGCGACGGTGCCGCCCCAGCTGATGTGGGAGCTGAGCGACCCGGAGGAGTTCGAGGCGCACGCCGACCCCACTGACGAGAAGCTGCGAGCCGCCGTGGTGGTCGGATCCGACGCCGCCGACGTCGCCGACCGGATCGCCGCCGCCGCATCCGGATTCGACCGGGTGTTCCTGCACCAGGTCGGTCGTGATCAGCGCGGATTCCTCGACCGGTGCGAACGGGAGCTGCTGCCACTGCTGAGGGAGCGGCTGTGAACCCGGCCGACACGAGCGATCTGTGGTGGCGCACGGCGGTCTTCTACTGCCTCGACGTCGAGACGTTCCAGGACTCCGATGGCGACGGGCACGGCGACTTCGCCGGGCTCACCAGGCGGATTGACGACCTCGACGCGCTCGGGGTCACGTGCATATGGCTCATGCCGTTCCAGCCCACGCCCGAGCGCGATGACGGCTATGACATCTCCGACTTCTACAGCGTCGACGCCCGCTTCGGTGACCTCGGACGCGTGGTCGAGGCCATCCGGGTCGCCCACGACCGCGGCATCCGGGTCGTCATCGATCTCGTGATCAACCACACCTCCGACCGCCACCCGTGGTTCGTCTCGGCGCGGCGTTCGCGCACCTCGAGGTTCCGCGACTACTACGTGTGGCGCGACACGCCGCCGCGCAAGAAGGAGAAGCTCGTGTTCCCCGGCGAGGAGACGAGCATGTGGGAGTACGACGAACGCACCGAGCAGTACTTCCGGCACAGCTTCTATCGCCACCAGCCCGATCTGAACTTCGCGAACCCCGAAGTGCGCGCCGAGGTCGCGCGCATCATCGGGTTCTGGCTCAAGCTCGGCGTCGACGGGTTCCGCGTCGACGCAGTGCCCTTCCTCATCACCGGTGAGGGGGTCGCCGACGAGCAGGACCCTCATGCCTTCCTGCGCGAGCTGCGTCGCTTCGTCAGCAGGCGGGAGGCCTCGGCGATGCTGCTCGGCGAGGTGGGGCTCCCGCACCAGGAGCAGCTCGCCTACTTCGGCGACCAGGGCAGCGAGCTCGACCTGCAGTTCGACTTCCTCACCACGGCGAAGCTGTTCCTGGCGCTGGGCAGACAGCAGGCGACGCCGCTCGCGGAAGCGCTCGCGGCGCGTCCGACAGTGGATGCCAGGCACGGATGGGCGATCTTCCTGCGTCACCACGATGAGCTCAATCTCGGACTGCTCGACGACGCCGAGAAGGAGGAGGTGTTCGACACGTTCGCCCCCGATCCCGATCAGCGGGTGTACGACCGCGGCATCGTGCGACGCCTGGCACCGATGCTCGAGTCGGATCCCCGCCGGCTGCGCCTGGCGTACAGCCTGCTGTTCTCCCTGCCGGGGGCGCCGATGATCTTCTACGGCGAGGAGATCGGGATGGGCGAGCTGAGCGTGGAGCTGGGGCGCGGTGCCGTTCGCGGACCGATGCAGTGGGACGCGGGACCGCTCGGCGGATTCACCACCTCGAAGCCGTCGAAGCTGCGCAGGCCCATCGCCGACGGTGCATACGCGCCCGCGCACGTGAACGTGCACGATCAGAGACGCGATCCGGAATCGCTGTGGTCGTTCGTCGCAATGCTGGCGAGCCGCTACCGTTCCACGCCCGAGATCGCGTGGGGTGAGGTGCGAGTGCAGGATGCCGGTGATCCGCGGGTGCTCGTGCACCAGGCGACCTACGGAGACGCCGCATTCATCGCCGTCCACAACTTCTCGGCCGAGCCGGTGACCGCGCGCCTCGAGCCTCTCGACGAGGGATGCGCGGCCACCGTGCTGCTCGAGAATCGTGGCAGCGCACCCCAGGGCGAGCACACCGAGCAGCTGCTCGACGGCTACGGGTTCCGCTGGTTCCGGGTGTCGCCCGACGCTGAGTCGGTCGCCTGAGCGCTCTCCTCGTGTACCTCGCCCGAGGGTGCCTCGGTGCGCAGATCCGTGGGCGCGTCACCTGAGTGGAGCTGTTCGTCACCCTCGGCGAGGTCGCCCTGGCCGTCTTCGCCCAACTCGGCGTCGAGAGGCACGTCGCCCTGCGAGTCGGGCTGCAGGTCCGGTCGGCCCGCGACAGCGGCATCCGTCGCCGGGACCTCGGTGGTGGAGTCGTCGTCGGGAATGAGGGAATCGCTGCTCATGGTGCAGTCCTTTCGTCGTGGACACCCAGCGTGCGCGATCCAGGGTGGTCGCAGCACGCCCCTTGACAGCATCCGGCCGAGCCCGCCCTCGCGCCTGCGACGGGCGTCGCAAGACTGTCAACCCCCTGGCCGGAACGAGCGCGCCGGGAGAGGGTGAGCAGACTGGCAGAGGTGCCGGCACTCCCCACCCCAACTTCAGAGAGGCGCACGATGAGCGACAACACCCCAGATCCTCGCCACCAGCACCACGACGAGAAGTTCCCTCCTCAGCAGCAGACTCAGCCCGGCCTCACAGACGAGACCGGGCCCACCCCCGACCACGGCGAGTCGTCGTATCAGGGTCATGACCGGCTGGCGGGCCGTCGCGCGCTCATCACGGGCGGCGACTCCGGCATCGGCCGCGCGGTCGCCATCGCGTTCGCCCGGGAGGGTGCGGATGTCGCGATCGTGCACCTGCCGGAGGAGCAGAAGGATGCCGATGACACGATCGCGCTGGTCACCGACGCTGGACGTCAGGGACTGAGCATCGCCGGCGACCTGCGTGATGAGCAGTTCGCCGAGGAAGCGGTCGCACGTGCTCGAGAGATTCTGGGCGGCCTCGACATCGTGGTGCTCAACGCGGCGTACCAGCACGACGTCGACGGCTTCGAGTCGCTGAAGACCGACGAGATGCGTCGGGTGTTCGACACCAACATCCTCGGAACCCTGTTCACGGCGCGCGCAGCGTACCCGCACCTCGAGGACGGCGCGAGCATCATCGTGACCGCGTCGATCCAGGCCTACGACCCATCGCCGGGCCTCATCGACTACGCCATGACGAAGGCCGCTCAGGTGGCATTCGTGAAGGCGCTCGCAGCAGAAGCGGGCGAGCGCGGAGTTCGCGTGAACGCCGTCGCACCGGGGCCCATCTGGACCCCGCTCATCCCCGCCACCGGTTGGGACGACACGAAGGTCGAGCAGTTCGGCAGCGACACCCCGCTGGGCAGGGCCGGTCAGCCGGCCGAGCTCGCCGGGGCGTACGTGTACCTCGCCGCTGCCGAGTCTTCGTACACCTCGGGCACGGTGCTCGCGGTGACAGGAGGTAAGGCGCTATGACTGTCATGCTCGATGACCCGATACCAGCCACCCCTCACGGGGACTGGGAGCTCACGCCACTGGGCCGCAACAGCTGGCGCATCTGCGACCCCGCGCGGCGGCATGCCGACGCGGACTGCCTGATCGCGTATGTCGACCGCTCGCCGACCGGCGTGCTCGACGTGCTCTGGCTGCGCACGCCGTGCCCGAGGACGACGCGGTTCCAAAGCTTCGCGCAGCTGTTCGAGGCGCTCGACCTCGCGGTCGCCAACGCATCGAACCGGGCGCAGAAGCCCTCGCCCATCCCGGGGCGGCGGCCGCTGCGCGGCTGAAACACGTTCACGGCGCGGGCGTAGCCTCGAAGCATGAGTGATCTGCGGGAACTGCTCGGCATCCGGCATCCGGTCGTCCTCGCGCCCTACGGCGGCCTCTCGTCGATCGAGCTGACCGCGGCGGTGAGCGATGCCGGCGGTCTCGGCTCGTACGGACTCTACGGGTACGACGCCGCGCGGATCGGCGAGACCGCCGCGGCACTGCGCGCCGCCACCCCGGCACCCTTCGCGCTGAACATCTGGCTGCCGACCGGCGACGAGGCCGAGCCCAGCGCCGAGCACGACGGATACGCCGCCGCGCTCGCCGACTTCTTCGACGAGGTCGGCATCGACCCTCCCGCACGCCCCGACCGGTACCTGCCGAGCCTCGACGAGCAGCTCGACGCGATCTGGCAGGCGGCCCCGGCCGTGCTGAGCGTGGTCTTCGGCGTGCCGTCGGGCGCGATCGTCGACGAGGCGCACAGCAGAGGCATCCGGCTCATCGGCACCGCGACGACCGTCGCCGAGGCGCGCGCCCTCGAGGCTGCGGGTGTGGACGCCATCGTCGCCACCGGTGCAGAGGCCGCCGGACATCGGGTGTCGTTCCTGAAGCCCGCCGAGGAGTCGCTGGTCGGGCTCGTCTCGCTGGTGCCGCAGGTGACGGATGCCGTGCGCGTGCCTGTCGTCGCCGCCGGCGGCATCGCCGATCGGCGCGGCGTCGCGGCCGCATTCGCGTTGGGTGCGTCGGGCGTGCAGGTCGGCACATCGTTCCTCGTCACCGCCGAGTCGGCGGCGAACGACGCGCACCGCGCGGCGATCCGCTCGACGGCCGCCGACGAGAGCGTGCTCACCCGCGCGATGAGCGGCCGGCTGTCGCGAGGCGCGGCGAATCGCGCGGTGCGCGAGATCGAGGCATCCGGAGTCGTCGCACCGTTCCCCGCACAGAACTGGCTGACCGGACGCTTCCGAGCGATCGCCGGTCAACGCGGCATTGGCGAGCTGCAGTCGCTGTGGCTCGGCCAATCGGCGCCCCTGTCGCGAGGTCGCACGGCGGCGGAGGTGTTCGCCGAGCTGGTGGCGGGGCTGCCCGGCTGACCCCGACCGGCGGGGTGTGCTCGAGGGTCAGAGGATGACGGTCGAGCGGCCGTGCACGATGACACGGTCCTCGGTGTGCCACTTCACCGCGCGAGCGAGGACATACCTCTCGACATCGGCACCGCGCCGCTGCAGTTCCGCAGCAGACTCCGCGTGCGTGACGCGCGTGACGTCCTGCTCGATGATCGGGCCCTCGTCGAGGTCTGCGGTCGCGTAGTGCGCGGTCGCGCCGATCAGCTTCACGCCGCGATCCTTGGCCCGCGCATACGGGTTGGCGCCGATGAACGCCGGCAGGAAAGAGTGGTGGATGTTGATCACCGGGGCTCCGAGGCGCTCGATGAAGTCGTCGGTGAGGATCTGCATGTACCGGGCCAGCACGACCAGGTCGACGTTGCCCTGCAGCAGCTCGAGCTGGCGGGCCTCCATCGCGTCCTTGTCGCCTGAGGGGATGTGCATGAACGGCACGCCGAACGAGCGCACCGACCCGGCGAGGTCGGGATGGTTCGAGATCACCATGGTCACATCGATGTCGAGCTCGCCGCGCTGCGTGCGCCAGAGCAGCTCCAGCAGGCAGTGGTCGTACTTCGATACGAAGATCGCCACGCGCTTGCGCTTCGACGTGTCGTGCAGCGACCATTCCATGCCGAAGCGGTCGGCGACCTCGGCGATCGACGCCTCGAGCTCGGGACGCTTGGCCGAGAGCCCCTCGAGATGGATGACGGTGCGCTGGAAGAACCGGCCGCCCTCCTCGTCGGTGGAGTGCTGATCAAGGGAGATGATGTTCGCCCCGTGCGCGGCCAGCACTCCGGCGACAGCCGCGACGATTCCCGGCTGGTCGTCGCAGGCGATGAGAAGGCGTGCGGTGTCGGTGTGCGGCATGGATGCTCCTGAACTGGGGTGTCTGTCGATTCTGCCCGCATCCTGCAGGCCGCGCCCAATCGTTACCCTTGTCGGATGGGTGCGACTCAGGAGCTGCTGCGGGATGCGCGGTCGCGCCTGGTCGGCGTGCCGCGCGAGTCTCTCGGCCGCGAGCGCACCTCGCGGTGGCGTGCCGATCGGATCGTCCCGGCGGGTTCCGCCTGGCATCTCGGGGTGCTGCTGCTCACCGATGAAGGCGTGCTGTCGACCGCCGAGATCCTGCGCGCGGCCGACCCCGTGCGCCGGGGATATCCGGCCGAATCCGCGCGAGCCAGAGCGGAGCGGCGGGCGCAGGCGCGCAGGGGCGGCTTCGCCGAAGGCGAGGTCGTGCACGTGGGCTGGCAGGTGCTCGACGTCGCGGCCGTGGATGCCGGCGGGGAGTCCGGACCTCTCGCCCTGCTCGACGGGGTGCCGGGCGTGCGCTGGTCGCCGGGCGGCGCGCTCGTGCCGTTGCGCGGGTACCTCGACGAGCGGATCGCCCTCGCCCTCGGCCCCTGATCCGACCTGGGTCCGTGAGCCTGCCGAAGGGACGGGCTCAGCCTCGTATCAGTCCAGGGAACCGCCGCAGCAGGTCCTCGCCTTCGACCGATGCATCGAGCACGGCGCGCTCGGTGCTCTCGTACTCGCGCGGGTCGAAGTAGCCGGATGCCCGGTACACGGCCATCCGATCGGCGAAGTCCTGCGGTGACGCCTCAGGGTGGAACTGCGTGGCGTACAGCCGGTCGCCGACGCGGTAGGCCTGCACGGTGCACGCGTCGTTCGTGGCCAGCAGCACCGCGCCGGGAGGGGTCTCGCGTGCCGACTCCTTGTGCGCGGTGAACACCGACATGCTCGGAGCGCTCGGGCCGAACAGCCGATCCGCCATCCCGGCATCGGTGAGATGCACTGTGGCCGCGCCGGCCTGCTCGGGCTGAGCGGTGTGCACACTGCCGCCCAGCATCCGCGTCACGACCCCGATGCCGTAGCAGGTGAACAGCGCGGTCGCGGCACCGTCGAGCACGCGTTTCGCGATGCGCTCGAGGTCGTGCTCGACCGCCCTCTGGTGCTCGCCCTTCTCGGCATCCGTCACATTGAACGGCGACCCGCCGATGACGAATCCCTCGTACTGCTGCCACTCCACCGTTTCGAGAGAGGCGTGCAGCAGATCGATGCGGTCGAGTGCCGCCAGGCCCAGCCCCCGACGGAACGACCGGTGCTCGGCATCTGCCGCGCTCCGTTCAGGTCGAACGCAGACGTACAGCACCGAGGACATGCGCCGAGTCTATTGGCCGGGATACCGCCGGCCGCGCTGACGACTCAGCGCGACGAGTTCGCGGTGCGTCCGCGCACGATGCCGACGAATGCCTCGACGTCGGGTGTCGTCGCCGCGCGCGGCCACGCCAGGGCGACCGTCGAGGTGCGTCCGCCGAGGAGCGGGCGGTAGTCGACGTCCTTGCGGTGGTGCAGCCGGGCGAGCGACATCGGCACGACCAGGATGCCGACGCCCGAGGCGACGGTCGCGACGGCGTCTTCGGTGGAGGCGATCGTCGGGAACGACGGCGCCTGCGTGGGCAGATCGAGCGGGCCGAGCACGTCGTCGCCCGGGGTGATCAGGACCTGCCCGGCGAGGTCGTCCGCGGTGAGCCGATCGGTCGCCATCAGGAAGGAATCGACGGGTGACACGACCACGGGAATCTCGTCGTAGAGCGGGATCACGTGGAGGTGCTCGCGGTCGTCGAGCGGCAGGCGCACCAGAGCGGCATCCAGGTCGTCGACGGCCGCACGCTGACCGGCGACCGTGATGGGCACGAGCTCGATGTCGACGTGCGGCATCCGCCCTTTCCAGGCATCCACCCACTTGCCCGGGGTGGCGCCGGGGATCACGCCGAGGCGGAACACGCGCGGTGTCTCATCGATCGGAGGGGTGGGTGCGGGCTGCGGCGAGGGGCGCGGAGTGCGCTTCTGCGCCGGCCTCTGCGTCTTCGCGGGGCGCGGCCGCCCGCCCTTCGGAGCGCGGCGACGGTCGTTCTTCACCGGTTCAGCGTACCCGCCGCGTCGCCGGCGCGTCGCGGTGGCCGGTGCGCCGGCCCGACGAGGACGGCCGGTCGCCTGCGCGATCAGCGCTGCGGACGGATCACCACGCAGCAGCGTCCCGCGTGTGGCTCGCCGAACGCACGCAGATGGTCGCAGTGCAGGCCGTCGAGCACGCCGCGAAGCAGCGACAGATTGGCGGAGCAGACCAGCTCGGTGTGCTCCCGGGCGAGGGAGTCGAACGGGCAGTTCGAGAGGATGACGGCGTCGCCGCCGGCGGCGCCATCGGCTTCGCGTCGCGGTTCGAAGCCCTGCGCGGTCAGCACGGCCGTGAGTCGGTCGACCTCGTCACGATCGTCGGCGTCTGCGGCAGACCCGGCGATCGAGCGGCCCTCGTCGTGCGAGACCTGGTCGAGGGCATCCCGCAACGGCATCCCCGCGTCGGCACGCTCGATCGCGCCGGCGAGCACGTGCCCGACCAGGTCGTAGCGGCGCTCGGGCAGCGAGATGCTCACCGTGCGGCCGGCTCGCCGGTACAGCTTCGATGGGCGGCCGGCGCCTGGGCCCGCGCGGCCGCTCAGTCGTCGGAACTCGGTCTCGAGAAGTCCCGCCTCGACGAGCTTGTCGAGATGGAAGCGTGCCATGTGCGCCGGCACGCCGACAGCGGTGGCGGCCGCTTCGCGGGTGACCGCGTCGGGCTGGCTGACGACGTGCTCGTAGAGCGCCCGCCGCGTCTCATCGGCGAGAGCCCCGATGCTCGACGCCCGTGCGGAGATGTCCATGATGCCTCTCTGAGAGCAGAGCTTCTTCTCTGTGGAAGCTCTCACTTCTAATTTTAGCAATAACCTCATTTAGAAAGGATGCTCCAGGATGAGCGTTCGAAGCGGGGCAGGGGTACGGCTGGCAGCAGCGGAGGCGCTGAGCCGATCGCCCGTCCGCACGGCCGTCGAAGGCGAAGACGTACGAGCATGCGAGAGCCCGCCGGCCGATGCGACCGCGCGGGCTCTTCATGTGAGGGTCTCAGGCTGCCAGCCAGAGACCCTTCCGGTCGGTGATGATCGTGAGACCAGGGGCGACGCTCTCGTCGTGCCCGATGCGCGTGCCCCGTGAGACGTGCGCACCCGCGCCGATCTCGGTGCGGACGCCGATCCATGCACCGTCGCCGACGGCTGCGCCCGCGCCGATGTGCGCGTGCGCGTCGATCCGCGCGTTCTCGCCGATCACGGCATCCGGCTCCACCCAGGCGCCGCGCGCGACCCGCGCTCCGGCGCCCACTCGAGCGCCGGGTTCGACATAGGCACCGGCCTCGATGAGAGCCTTCGGGTGCACCTTCGCGCCATGCGCGACGAGCCCGCGGCCGTTGACGTGCTTGCGGTATCGCAGGGTGGCGCCCTGGTCGTCCTCGATATCGATGTAGTTCTTGCCCACGTTTCCTCCCGTGTTCCGGAGTCTTCCGGATATATCTACAACCAGGAGGGGGCTTGATTCATTCCCCGGGAGGGATTAGCTCACCGCTGACAGCTCGGGCACCAGAACGTGACGCGCTCGCGCGTCGGGTCGGCCCCCAGTTCGCCCTTGCGGATCGGCGTGCCGCAGCGTCGGCACGAGCGCCCCGCGCGCCCGTATACCCAGTCGGTGAAGCCGCGTCTGGCGTCGCCGGTGAAGGTGCGATCCATCCGGTCGCGGTTCGCCCGGATCGTCCGCACACCGAGGTCCAGCAGGGCGGCGACATCGACCTCGGGCGCCGGCGTCTCGGGCAGGATGCCGCGCAGGAACAGCAGTTCAGCCGCGTACTCGTTGCCGAATCCGGCGACGTTGCGCTGGTCGAGAAGGGCGACGTGTATCGGTCGTGCGTCGGCGGCGAGGCGTCGGATGGCCTCGTCGAGATCCCACTCCTCGGAGAGCGGATCTGGTCCGAGGTGGTCGACCAGCTCACCCTCGCTGCGGGTGGGCACGAGCTTCACCTCGGCGATGTCGACCCCCACGGCTTCGTGCTCGGCGGTGCCCACGATCGCACGCACCTTGAACGCGGGATGACGCCACTTCTCGCCGGGGCGGTACGTGAACCATGCGCCGTCCATGCGCAGATGGGAATGCAGGGTGAACTCGCCGATCCGCATCAGCAGATGCTTGCCGCGGGGGACGACATCGTGCACGATCTGCCCGGTGAGGTCTGCAGTCGCGAGCCGCGGCACGCGCAGGTCGAACCGCGTCAACTCCTGATCGCGCAGCGCGGTGTCGAGGCGACGAGCCGCGCGATAGATCGTGTCGCCCTCAGGCATGACGCTCCACCGTCGACGAGCGTTCGCGCAGCAGGTCACGCGCCAGCACGGTGGCGCCGGCGACCGCCGTCGGCATGACGAACACGGCCCCGAGCGGCACCATGAAGCACAGCTGCGTGGCGGCGCCGAACCCGAGCAGGCGTGCGCGACGTGCTGCGAACAGCCGCGAGCGCTCGACGGACGGGACGTCGCGGGCGTTCAGCGCCCGGCCGGTGAGCTCGCGGGCGAGCAGGCGTCCGGTCAGCAGCACGCTCGAGACGGCGGCGAGCGGGGCGCCGACGAGCGGGAGGAAGCCGATCGCGAGGGCCAGCAGAGCGACGAGCGCACCGAGCGCGATCAGGCGGATGCTCTCACCGAGCGCCACGAGGAATCCGCCGTCCCCCTCGGGCACGTCGCCGCCGAGGTCTGTCTCGATCGCGCGCCAGATCCGCTGGTAGAACGGGTCTCCGATCAGCAGCGTGAGCGCGGTGAACGTCACGCTCGCCAACGCCAGCACAGCGATCGCCGCGACCACTCCCAGGGCGGTGCGCAGGGCATCCCGCCAGAACGGTGCCCACGCGTCGGCGAACGGCGTCGCCCACGCGGTGATGCCGCCGAGGTTCAGCAGCAGCGGGATGATCGCGGCGGCCAGCAGGGCGAGCGCGATGAGACCGGGCACCAGGCCGACCGCCATCAGCCCCGGGCGTCGCCGCCAGTATCCGAAGCCGCGTCCGAGGTAGCGGATGCCGGTGCCGAACTCGCTGACCATGGGTGAAGTCAATCAGACGACCTTGCGCAGCGTGTAGCCGCGCGGCGTCGCCACGAACCCGGCCTCTTGCAGGGCGAGCGCGAACGGCGTGCCGTAGACGCCCTCGCCGTTGATCTTCTCGACGGTGAGCGTCTCGAGCCGGCGCGCCCTCGAGGTGGCGGCCAGGTCGGCGGCGGCGGCTCTCAGCACGTCGCGGTCGTCGTCGAAGGCGAGTACCGTGCGCCCGCCCCGCTCGAGGTACAACACGAGCTCGCCGTCGACGAGCACGACCAGACCGCCGGCCTTCCGGCCGGGGCGGTGCGACACCGTCTCCAGACGCGGCCAGGCGAGCGCGGCGCCATACGGATTGGCCGGGTCGGTGGCGGCGAGGGTGACCGCGTTGCGCGGCGGCGGATCGGCGAGGCCCGCGAAGGTGCGCAGGCGGTCGACGGTGGTGGACGCCGCGAACTGGGCCGCACCGAGCTTCTCGATCACGTATCCGCGGCGGCAGTGGCCGGCCTCCTCGAACCCCGCGAGCACGCGGTACACCTGCGCGAAGCCGCCGGGGACGCCCTCCGCCTGCACAGCCCCGCGAGTGACGACGCCGTAGCGATCGAGCAGCAGCCCCGCGGTCACGGTGGCGCGGCGCGCGGCATCCGGATCGGTCTCCGGCAGCACCGCCCAGCGGCCACCGGCACCGGCGGTCGACGGCTGGGCGCTCGGACGCGCGAGCGAGATGCCGCGGTACGTGCGGGTGCGCGGGGCGCGCCGCGCGGTCTTGTGCGCCTGCGACCCACCCGCGATGAGCGCACGGACGGGAGCGAAGGTGTCGTTCGTGATGTGCCCCTGCCAGGCCAGCGACCACAGCGCCTCGAGCACCGCCTGCTGGTTCTCGGCGCCGGTCATCGCCTTCAGCGCGCCGGCGAACGACGCACCGCTGAGGCGCAGCACATCGAGCACCTTCTCTTCGAGAGAGCCGGCCGCCGGCACCTCCTCCGGCATCGGAAGGGTGAACGGCGCGAGGTCGGCGGGGTGCAGCGAGACCCAGCCGTCGCGACCGGGCAGCGATCCGTGGCCTGCCCACACGACCTCGCCGGCGGCGGTGAGCTCGTCGAGCAGGGCGGGCGAGTAGTCGCGCACCCTGCCGGGCAGAACGAGCGACTCCCAAGCGCTGGCGGGGATCGGCACACCGGCGAACTGCTCGATCACGCTGAGCACGCCGTCGACGCCCTCCGTCGGGCGCGTAAGATGCTGCCAGTCGGGCAGGAACCGCGCGTACGCCTGTGGACTGACCGGCTCGACACTGCCGCGAATCGCCGCGAGTGAGCGCATCCGCAGACGGCGCAGCACCTCGGCGTCGCACCACTCCTTCGACCCGTCGGCTGCGGCTGACGCGGCGGGCAGGAAGAACCCGCTCGTGAGCCGCCCGGCCGACTCGAGGCGCTGGAGCGTGTGCCGCGCGACCGCCGCGCCGATGCCGAAGCGAGCGGCGACGTCGCCTGTGGTGAACGGACCGTGCGTGCGCGCATGGCGCGACACGAGGTCGCCCAGCGGATCGGCCACTGGCTCGAGGAAGGCGACCGGGATGCCCGTGGGAAGTGCGACACCGAGCGCGTCGCGCAGGCGGCCGGCGTCTTCGATCACGGTGAACCGCGAGCGGCCGGCGATGGTGACGGGAATGACGCGGCGGGCGGTGACGAGCTCGGCGAGCAGGGCGGCAGCATCGACTGCCGTCACCGATGCGGGATGTGGGGACGACGGGGCCGAGGCATCCGTGCCCGGCGCTGCCGATCCCGTCCCCTCGGTGGCAGTGCCCGTCCCCGAGCCCGTCGAGGTGCCCTCGAGCCGGAGCGCCACCTCCTCGGCATCCAGCGGCCCGAGCATGCGCAGCAGGTCTGCGACGCCCTCCACGCCGCGCACCCGGCGCTGCGGGTCGAGCCGCTGCGCCTCGCGCTCGAACTGCGCGATGACGTCGGGGTCGAGCAGCTCGCGCATCTCGACCGTGCCGAGAAGCTCTCCGAGAAGCGCCGGATCGACCGACAGCGCCGCGGCACGCCGCTCTGCCAGCGGGGAGTCGCCCTCGTACATGAACGCGCCGACGTACCCGAACAGCAGATCGCGCGCGTAGGGGGAGGGCTGTGCGGGCTCGGTCTCGACCAGCCGGATGCGACGCTCGGCGATGTCGGTGATCAGCCGTCGCAGCGACGGCAGGTCGTAGACGTCCTGCAGCACCTCGCGCAGCGTCTCGAGGATCACGGGGAAGGTCGGATGCCGCCGTGCGACTTCGAGCAGCTGCGCCGAGCGCTGGCGCTGCTGCCACAGCGGCGTGCGCTTGTTGGGATTCATCCGCGGCATCAGCAGGGCGCGGGCCGCGCACTCCCGGAACCGGGAGGCGAACAGCGCCGACCCGCCCACCTCGGCGGTCACGATCTGCTCCAGTTCGTCGGCGTCGAAGACGAACAGGTCTGCACCGGGTGGCTGCGCATCGGCATCCGGGATCCGCACGATGATCCCGTCGTCGCTCGCCACGGCCGACCCCTCGACGCCGAGGCGCTCGCGCACCCGCGCGTTCAGGGCCAGCGCCCACGGCGCGTGCACCTTCATGCCGTACGGGGAATGCAGGATGATCCGCCAGTCGCCGACCTCGTCACGGCCCCGCTCGACCGTGAGCGTGCGGTCGGTCGGCAGGGTTCCCGTCGCCTCGCGCTGCTCGGTCAGATATCCCATGAGGTTGTCGCGGGCGCGCTCGTCGAGGCCCGCGTCGATGAGACGCTGCTGCGCCTTCGCAGGTGCGGCGGTCGAGACCTCGCGCGAGAACCGGCCGAGGGCTTCACCGAGCTCGAAGGGGCGGCCGATGCCGTCGCCATGCCAGAACGGCACCTTGCCCGGCTGGCCGTACGCCGGCAGCACGTTGACCCGGTCGTGGGTGATCTCGGCGATGCGCCAGCTGGTCGTGCCGAGGGTGAAGACGTCGCCCACGCGCGACTCGTAGACCATCTCCTCGTCGAGCTCGCCGACCCGAGCCCCCGTGGTCTCGCCGGCGACGAACACGCCGAACAGCCCGCGGTCGGGGATGGTGCCGCCGCTGGTGACGGCGATGCGCTGGGCTCCCGGCCGGCCGGTCAGGGTGCCGGCATCGCGATCCCAGACGACCCGCGGGCGCAGTTCGGCGAACTCGTCCGACGGGTACTTGCCGGCGAGCAGGTCGAGGGTCGCCTCGTACGCCGAGCGGGGGAGCGTCTGGAACGGCGCGCTGCGCCGCACGGTCTCGAACCATTCCTCGACCGAGATCGCCTCGAGGGCGCAGGCGGCGACGGTCTGCTGCGCGAGGATGTCGAGCGGGTTGCGCGGCACGGCGATCGCCTCGATCTGCCCGGCGAGCATCCGCTCAGTGACGATCGCGGTGTGCAGCACGTCGCCGCGGTGCTTGGGGAACAGCGATGCCCGGCTGATCTCACCGACCTGGTGGCCGGCGCGGCCGACGCGCTGCAGACCGGACGCTGCGGACGGCGGCGCCTCGACCTGGATGACCATATCGACGGCGCCCATGTCGATGCCGAGCTCGAGGCTGCTCGTCGCGACGACGCAGCGCAGCGCGCCCGACTTCAGCTCGTCTTCGACGATCGCCCGCTGCTCTTTCGACACCGACCCGTGATGGGCCTTCGCGAGAACCGGCTCCGCACCTGCGGTGGCGCCTGCCTGCGCCATCATCGCGGCGGGAGGGGCTGAGCTCTCCGGCACCGGCATCCCGATGCGCTCGGCGTAGATCTCATTGAGTCGGCCCGTGAGGCGCTCGGCCAGGCGGCGGGAGTTCGCGAACACGATGGTCGAACGGTTCTCGAGCACCCTGTCGACGATCGCCTCCTCGACGTGCGGCCACACCGATCCGGTGATCTCGGTGTACTCGGCCGGCTCGCCGTTGTGACCCCCTGAACCTGTCGAAGGGCCGGGCGGTGGGGGAGGATTGCGCATGTCGTCGATCGGCACCACCACACCGAGCTCGAAGGTCTTCACGGCGCGGGGGGCGACGATGTCGACCGGAGCGGACCCGCCGAGGAATCGGGCGACCTCGTCGATCGGTCGCACGGTCGCCGACAGGCCGATCCGCTGCGCCGGCGTCTCCGCGCCCCGGGCGGTACGCAGCGCGTCGAGGCGTTCAAGACTGACCGCCAGGTGCGCCCCGCGCTTGGTGGCGGCCACGGCGTGCACCTCGTCGATGATCACGGTGTGCACGTTCTGCAGCGTCTCACCGGCGCGGCTGGTGAGCATGAGATACAGCGACTCGGGGGTCGTGATGAGGATGTCGGGCGGGTCGCTGACGAGCTTGCGCCGATCGCTCGAGGTCGTGTCGCCTGAGCGCACCCCCACGGTGATCTCGGGGGCGGGCACGCCCAGGCGTCGCGCCGACTGCCCGATCCCGATCAGCGGTGAGCGCAGGTTGCGCTCGACGTCGACGCCCAGAGCCTTCAGGGGCGAGATGTAGAGCACGCGGGTGCGCGAAGCGCGCTGCTCGGCATCCGGTGTCGCGGCCGCACCGGCCGCCCGCTCGCGGAATACGCGGTCGATCGCCCAGAGAAACGCCGACAGCGTCTTGCCCGACCCGGTCGGCGCGACGACAAGGGCGTTTCGTCCGGCGGAGATCGCGTCCCACGCGCCGGCCTGCGCGGGCGTGGGCGCGTCGAACGCCCCGCGGAACCAGTCCTGCGTCGCGGGCGTGAATCTGTCGAGCACATCGCTCATCCCTCCATGATGGGCCAGGCCCCCGACACTGCACCTGTGCCTTGCTCTCGACAACGTCGGAGGGGTAGGGGATGCTGGCGCCATGGCGCACACGACGAACTACACGAACACGTTCATCGAGGTCAGCGAGGACTGCCCGGCCGCGTACGGGGTCGAGCCGCCGATCGCCGAGAACCTGTCGATCGCCGCCCTGCACTACCGCCTGCTCAGCGAAGAGCCGTACACCCGCACGTCCGATGACGTGCTGTTCGAGACGCACGCGCTGCGCAAGGGCATCGATCCGGGCGATGCGGATGCCAGGGCCGAGTTCTTCTCGAAGGGGCAGGCCTGCCTGCGCGCATCACCACTCGGCAAGCGCTACGGCTGGGGCACTCATCACGACGAGCACGGCCGCGTCGCGATGTTCCCGCGCGACTCCGAGGAGTACGCCGCGCTCGCCGCCGACCCGGCGATCGCCCACACGCGCGCCATGCGCTCCAGTCGGAAGGCGTAGGAGCGCGAAGAGGGTGGCGGCGGGGCATCGGCCCGCCCGCCACGCTCGTAGTCAGCTCACCTCGGTGAGCCGTCCTTCAGCATCCAGCTCGAGCGTGAGGTCCACCCCCAGCCGCCCCAGGAACACGTCGTCGTGGCTCACGACCAGCACGGCGCCGCGGTAGGCCCGCAGCGCCTCGACGAGCTGGTCGACCGTGTCGAGGTCGAGATTGTTCGTCGGCTCGTCGAGCACCACCAGATGCGGGGCCGGGTCGGCGAGCAGCAGCGTCGCCAGCACGACCCGGAACCGCTCGCCACCAGACAGTGACGCGACAGGCCGGTCCATCGCGACGCCTCTGATCAGGAACCGCGCGAGCCTGTTGCGCAGCTCTCTGTCGGGCACCTGCGGCGCAGCCACGGCGACGTTCTGCACCACCGACGCCTGCTCATCGAGCCCGTCGGTCCGCTGCGAGAGGTACCCGATGCGGTCGGTGTGCGGTTCACAATTCAGGAGAACCGGCCGCAGCACCTCGGGAACGGCGGTTTCCGACCCCGGTCCGGCGGAAGCTCCTGAGTTGTGAGCACAGGATGCCACCAGCCGGCGCAGCAGGGTGGTCTTGCCGACCCCGTTTCGGCCGATCAGTGCCACCCGCTCCGGTCCCTGCACGATCCACGTGCGCGCGCCGTCGCCGATCGTCGCGATGCGGCGGGACGTCGACACCCCCGGATCGGGCAGGTCGATCTTCATGGTGTCGTCGTCGCGGATCCGCCGCCCTGCGGCATCCAAGGCGTGACGGGCGGCATCCTCTTTGCCCCCTGCCTCGGTGCGCAGCCTGCCCGCCGACACCTGCGCGGCCATCTTGCGACCGTTGGCGACGATCTTCGGCACCCGCTTCTCGTCGAACGCCTTGCGGCCCATCTGTGCCCGGGTGGCGAGTTTCGCCTCCGTCTCGATCCGCTGCCGCTTCTCTTTGCGGTACGCCTGCGCGGCGTCACGCTCCGCCTGCCGCGATGCGCTCTGCTCTGCATCCAGCCACGTCCGCCACTGCGAGTACGGGCCGCCGAACATGCTCAGCTCGCTGCCGTGGATCTCAGCGGTGTCATCCATCAGCTCGAGCAGCGACAGATCGTGGCTCACGACGATCAGCGCCCCCTTCCAGGCGCGCACCATCTCGCCGAGCCGCGCGCGCGCCTCCCGGTCGAGGTTGTTGGTCGGCTCGTCGAGCAGCGTGATCGGTGCGCGGCGCAAGCGGATGCCGGCGACGGCGGCGAGCACGGCTTCGCCACCCGACAGCTCGCCCACGGTGCGGTCGAGGAACCCCGGATCGAGTCCGGCCTCGGCGAGGGATGCCTCGGCCCTCGCCTCGATGTCCCAGTCGTCGCCCACGGCGTCGAAGCGCGCGGGGTCGACGTCTCCCGTGGCGATGGCCCGCACCGCGTCGAGCCGGGTCGCGATGCCGAGCAGGTCGGCGACACGACGATCGGTCTCGAGGGTGAGGCGCTGCGGCAGGTGTGCGACGGCCGCCGAGCGCAGGATCTGACCGGACGTGGCCGTCAGCTCGCCCGCGATCAGACGCAGCAGCGTCGACTTGCCGGCGCCGTTGCGCCCGACGAGGCCGGTGCGATGCGATTCGAACGACCCGGACACGGAGTCGAGGGCGGTGGCGCCGTCGGGCCAGGTGAACGAGACCCGATCGAGGGCGACGGCAGGGGTGGAGGTGTGCGGTGATGACATGAGCGACTCCCGGAAGTGTGCGGGGGCGCGGATGCCGACGAACGGTCTCGGAAGAGACCTCGAGGAACGTCGAAGATGGCGATTCCGGAGTGGATGCCTGTGCGGCGGGAAGGATCGTCGGATCAGCGCGTGGATGGATACGCGGAGGCGACGGATCAGATCAAGGGACTTCCAGACACGGCGGACAGGACGCTGTGACTTTACCTGCGCGCTCCGGCGATGCGCAACCGGGTGTGTCGCGATTCAGGGGGCCTTCTTCTCGACCGCATCGTTCCACTGCGAGAGGAAGACGTGCACGTCGGACAGCTCCTGCTCCGAGATCGAGTGCGTGAGCCCCTGATAGACGCGCCCCGACAGTTCGGTGTGCGCCGGCAGCCACTGCGCCGTGTGGTCGACCAGGCCCGCGGGGATGACGTCATCCTGCGTGCCGCGCCCCCAGAAGACGGGCGGACGCTGCTCGCGCAGCACCTCGTCGTTCGGCAGATCACCCGTCGCCACGTAACCGCTGAGCGCCACGACCGCGTCGATCCGGGAGGGGTCGAGACGCAGCGCCTGCAGCGAGACCGCCGCGCCCTGCGAGAAACCGAGCAGGGCGATCGAGGGGGCGCCGGCTGATGCCTCGTCGAGCCACGTGAGCAGCGCCTCTGCCGCGGTGGTGATGCCCGCCGCATCCCGAGTGTCGAGCGAATCGATCGCGTACCACGACCGGCCCGGCATCGGCCACGGCGGCGTGAGCGGCGCGCCGACGGCGGCGACCGCGATGCCCTCGGGCAGGTACGGGATCAGCCCGAACAGGTCGCGTTCGTCGGCGCCGTAGCCGTGCAGCAGCACCAGCAGCGGCTTGCCGTCGCGCGGCTCAGGCGACCACAGCGTCACGGAGGAATCGATCGAGACTGTCACGCTGACATCCTGCCAGTCGTCTCCGACGCTGGTAGAAATAAGCCATGGCGGTGCGCACTCCTGATCCCGGCCCCGAGCCCGACGACGACTTCGGCTACGACGGCGCGCGTCAGGCCGACGCGAACCCGGGCTGGCTCACCGACATCGAGCTCGAGGAGGCCCGTCGCCGCCTGCCCATGCTGTACGTCGAGGCGGTCCCCGTGATCACCGACGGGTCGGGTCAGGTCACGTCGATCGGCGTGCTGCTGCGATCGACCCCGCTCGGCGAGATCACCCGAACGATCGTCTCGGGGCGAGTGCGATACGGCGAGACGATCCGGGATGCGCTGTTCCGCCATGTCGAGAACGATCTCGGCCCCATGGCGTTCCCGCTGCTGCCGGCGTCGCCGGCGCCGTTCACGGTGGCGGAGTACTTCCCGATCCCCGGCGTGAGCGCGTTCCATGACGACCGCCAGCACGCCGTGTCGCTCGCTTTCGTCGTGCCCGTCACCGGCACCTGCGAACCGAGGCAGGACGCGCTCGAGGTGACCTGGTTCTCACCCGAGGAGGCGGCGTCCGACTCGCTCGCGGCCGACCTCGAAGGCGGCCGGGGCACTCTCATCCGCCAGGCGCTCGCGCACCTCGGACTGCTGCGCTGACGAGGTCGCCGTGTCAGCGTGATGTGAGACGCGCGAGCTCGGCGACGAATGCGTCGACGTCGGACTCCTGCGTGTCGAACGAGCACATCCAGCGCACCTCGTTGCGGGCGGCATCCCAGTCGTAGAAGCGGAACTTCTCGCGCAGCCGGTCGGCGACTCCGTCCGGCAGGGTCGCGAAGACGCCGTTCGACTGGGTCGGCTGGGTGAAGTCGACGCCGTGGATGCTGCCGTCGGCGATGCCCTGCTCTACCTCGGCGCGCAGACGCTGCGCGATGGCGTTGGAATGACGGGCGTTGCGCAACCACAGGTCGCCCTCGAGCAGGGCGATCAGCTGCGCCGACACGAAGCGCATCTTCGACGACAGCTGCATGTTGAACTTGCGGCTGTACAGCAGGCCCTCGGCGGCATCCGGATTCAGCACCACGATCGCCTCGCCCAGCATCGCGCCGTTCTTCGTGCCGCCGAAGCTGAGCACGTCGACACCCACGTCGGTCGTGAAGGCGCCGAGCGGCACGTCGAGGGCCGCGGCCGCGTTCGAGATGCGGGCGCCGTCGAGGTGCAGCTTCATCCCGCGTTCATGCGCGTGGTCGGCGAGAGCCTTGATCTCGTCGACCGTGTAGAGGGTGCCGAGCTCGGTCGACTGGGTGATCGAGACGACCAGCGGCTGCGCGCGGTGCTCATCGCCCCAGCCCCACGCCTCGCGGTCTACCAGCTCGGGGGTGAGCTTGCCGTCGTCGGTCGGCACGGTGAGCAGCTTGAAGCCGCCGATGCGCTCGGGGGCGCCGCCCTCGTCGACGTTGATGTGCGCGGTGGATGCCGCGATGACCGCGCCCCAGCGGGGGATCATCGACTGCAGGCCGGTGACGTTCGCGCCGGTGCCGTTGAAGACGGGGAACGCCTGCGCACTGTCGCCGAAGTGGCGTCGGAACACCTGCTGCAGCCTCTCGGTGTACTGGTCCTCCCCGTACGCGACCTGGTGACCGCCGTTGGCGGCGGAGATCGCGGCCAGCACCTCGGGGTGGATGCCGGAGTAGTTGTCGGATGCGAAGCCGCGGACGGCGCTGTCATGCAGAGTGCTCACCGTCTGATTTTAGGGGTTGGCGGATGTGCGGATCTGCGGCGGGCACCTGTCGGATGTCGGTGGCCAAGTTTACCCTCGACCCGTGACCGCAACGGCGAAGACGAGGGCGTTCACGAACGTGCTCGTGAACACGCTGATCGCCAACGTGACGACCAGCTTCCTGTGGTTCGCGCTCACGTTCTGGGTGTACATCGAGACGCGGTCCGTGCTGGCCACGGGCATCATCGGCGGGGCGTACATGCTGCTCATCGCCTTCTTCTCGATGGTGTTCGGCACCATCGTCGACCGCTACCGCAAGCACACCGTGATGCTCATCTCGAGCGTCGTGTCCGCCGTCGCGTTCGGCGCGGCGGGTGTGCTCTATCTGTGGCAGCCCGAGTCGGCGCTGCTCGAGATGGGCGGTCCGTGGTTCTGGGCGTTCGCGCTGATCATCCTCATCGGCGGCGTCGTGGAGCAACTGCGCAACATCGCGCTGTCGACGACGGTCACGCTGCTGATCCCCGAAGAGAGGCACGCCAACGCGAACGGCCTGGTGGGCACCGTGCAGGGCATCGCGTTTCTCGTGACGAGCGTGTTCTCAGGTCTGTCGATCGGCTTCCTCGGCATGGGATGGACACTGATCATCGCGATCGTCGCGATGATCGTGACATTCGGGCACCTGCTGTTCGTGCGCATCCCCGAGGAGGCGCCGCAGCGCGATCCCGATGCGCCGAGTGCACTCGACTTCCACGGCAGCGTGAAGGCCATCCGCGCCGCTCCCGGCCTGTTCGCGCTGATCGTGTTCTCGACGTTCAACAACCTCATCGGCGGTGTGTACATGGCCCTGATGGACCCCTACGGGCTCACGCTCTTCTCCGCTCAGATGTGGGGGATCGCGCTCGCCTTCTCCTCGACCGGATTCCTCATCGGCGGCGCGCTGGTCGCGAAGTTCGGGCTCGGCAGTCGCCCCGTGCGCACCATGCTGCTCGTCGTCGCGGGCATGGGCATCATCGGGGCGGTGTTCACGCTGCGCGAGTGGTGGCCGCTGTTCGTCGTCGGCATGTGGCTGTACATGATGATGATCCCACCGGTCGAGGCGGCAGAGCAGACCGTGATCCAGAAGGTCGTCCCGTACGCCAGGCAGGGTCGCGTCTTCGGCGTGGCACAGGCGATCGAGGCTGCTGCAGCTCCGGTCACGGCGTTCCTGATCGCGCCGATCGCGGAGTTCCTGATCATCCCCTACACGCGCAGCGACGGGGGCCGGATGCGGTGGGAATGGCTGCTCGGCGACGGCCAGGCGCGCGGTATCGCCCTGGTCTGCCTGTTCGCGGGCCTGGTGATGGTCGTCGCGGCGGGCCTCGCGTTCTTCACGCGCTCGTACCGACTGCTCACCGAGCTGTACGCCCAGGCGCCCGAACCCGCGGAACCTGAGGCAGTCGAGGCGGAGGAGTCCGCGTGACCGGCGCAGCCTGTACGCGCGGCTGCTCAACTCGCCCGTGCCATGGAAGGGGTCGTCCGGTTCGCAGCGGCCGGATTCCGCGAGGTAACGCGCCCGATCGTCCCCGGCGTGCCGTGATGCGGCTCGTACTCTGACGTGCTCAGCCGAGCGTGATCACGGTGTCGTTCAGGTCCGGGGCATCCCGATCCCACAGCGCGACCACCGCCCGCGACAGCGCGTCCGGCTGCAGGGCGCCCTCGGCACGGAAGATGACGGATGCCGTGCGCAGGGCGGCGCCGGCATCCCGCGCCGCCCTGGCGTACCCCTGCGCGACGGCACGCGTCCACGCCTCGCTCGACGCCTTGATGGCCGCGTAGTTGGCCCCGCCCGCGAGCGGTCTGGTCACGACGGTCGATGACACGATCGCGAAGCGACCGGCGTCCGACGCACTGATGGCCGCGTCGAAGGCGCGACTCGTCGCGCGCACCGCCTGCAGAGCCGGCAGCAGCGCGTCGAAGTCCGCATCGCTCTGCCCGGCGAGCCCGCCACCGCCGCGCCAGCCGCCGACGAGCGGGATCACGGCGTCGACGGTGCCCAGCCGCGCCGCAAGCGCGGTCATCTCGGCGAACGAGGTCGCATCGGCGACCTGAATCTGCGCCCCGGCATTCCGCAACGGGGTCAGACGCTCTTCCGAGCGGCCCGTCGCGATCACTCGCGCTCCGGCGGCGATCAGCGCGGAGGCGGTCGCGAGACCCGCGTCGCTGGTGGCGCCGGCGAGGACGACGGTGCGGTGGATGCTCATGATGCGCTCCCTGAAACGACGGTGTCAGCTGTCGGTGCCCCGGATGCCCACGGTCGACTCGATCACCGGCTTCATCTTCTTGTCGAGCGTCTCGAAGAACATCGACAGCGGGAACTCGTCGTCCAGCACGGCATCGGTGTAGCCCTTCGGCGCGCCGGCGAGGACCTCGTCAGACAGCCCCCGCGCCCACTGCGATGCCGGGTGCGGGGTGAGGGTGCCGCGGACGAGCTCGTACGCGGCGAGCCAGTGCGCCACCTTGGGGCGGTCGATCGAGTGCCAGTACAGGTCGTCGATCGCATCTCCGAGCGCGACGACAGCGTCGGGCACGTTCTCCCAGTCGAACGCGAGCGCGGTGTCGGTCCAGTGCAGCACACCGCGCTGGTGCAGCCAGGCGAACAGCAGCTGACCGCCGACGGCGTCGTAGTTGCGCACCCGGTTGCCGGTGATCGCGAACCGGAAGATGCGGTCGAAGATGACGGCGTACTGCACGAGGTGCGCGTAATCGTGCATCTCCTGCTCGGTCTCGGTGAGGGTCTCACCGGCCGCTACCCGGACGTCGAACGCGCGCTCGATCTTCACCGACTCGCGGAACGCGGTCATGTCGCAGCGCATCTCCTCGAGCGAGTAGAGGAAGAAGGGCATCCGCTGCTTGATCATGAACGGGTCGAACGGCAGGTCGCCGCGCATGTGCGTGCGGTCGTGGATGATGTCCCACATCACGAACGTCTTCTCGGTCATCTGCTGGTCATCCAGCATCGCCTTGGCGCGATCGGGCAGGTCGAGGTTCGTGATCTCCGACGCCGCGCGCACCACGCGGCGGTAGCGCGCGGCCTCGCGGTCCTGGAAGATCGCGCCCCAGGTGAACGAGGGGATCTCGCGCATGGCGACCGTCTCGGGGAACAGCACGGCGGAGTTGGTGTCGTAGCCGGGGGTGAAATCGACCAGGCGCAGCGAGACGAACAGCTTGTTGCCGTAGTCGCCCGCCTCGAGCTCGGCGATGAACTCCGGCCAGATGGTCTCGACGATCAGCGCCTCGACGAGTCGGTCGCTCGAGCCGTTCTGCGTGTACATCGGAAAGACGACGAGGTGGCGGATGCCGTCGACGCGGTGCTCCTGCGGCTGGAAGGCGACCAGCGAGTCGAGGAAATCCGGCACGCCGAAACCGTCATCGGCCCAGCGCTGGAAGTCGACGACGAGCGCGTCGAGGTAGGCCGCGTCGTGCGGGAAGGCGGGGGCGAGAGCCCGGATGCCGGAGATGATCGCCGCCACGTGACGTGCCGCCGCCTCGTGGGCATCCGCCTGGGCCCCTGAGCCTTCCCCCTGGGTCGCTGAGCCTGTCGAAGGGATCGAACCGTCCTTGACCTGCAGCGGCCGGATCGCGATCGCAGCGTCCTTGAGTAGCTTCCACGCTGCGCTGTGCTCGGCTGCAGAGGGGTCCTCGACGACCTCGGGCTCGCCGATGATGCTCTGAGTGGCGTTGGTGATGGTGGACATCGAACCCTCCGATCGCGTGACAGACCGGAAAATTTCCGGTGGCAGACATGTTTCACCTCTATTATTCCATCTATGGATGACACTGTCGATCACGCGATCCTCGCCGCCGTCTCGCGCGACGGGCGAGCCACGCTCGCGCAGCTGTCGGATGCGGTGGGGCTGTCGACCTCGGCCGTGCAGTCGAGGTTGAAGCGGCTCGAGTCACGTGGCGTGATCGTCGGCTATCAGGCGGTGCTCGATCCGGAGCAGGTGGGCGCGCCCCTGTCGGCGTTCATCGAGATCACGCCCCTCGATCCCGCCCAGCCCGACAACGCTCCCGAGATGCTCGAGCACCTCAGCGCGATCGAGGCGTGCCACTCGATCGCGGGCGACGCCGCATACATGCTGTTCGTGCGGGTGGAGTCACCCCGCTCCCTCGAGCAGCTCGTCCGCGACATCCGGATCGCGGCCAACGTCCGCACGCGGACCACGGTCGTGCTGCAGACCTTCTACGAGCGTCGGCCGATCGTCGCACCCGCCTGACGCGGGGAGGGGCGGCGGCGAGCAAAGGCGTGAACAGTAGGATCTCTGCCGTGGCAGGTTCCTCCAAGAAGACGAAGAAGCGCGCTCCGCAGCGGCGTCGCACCAGCGGCAACCCGGCGAAGCGCCCGGTGCTCGCCCTCGAGCCGGTGACGGCGAAGGACTGGATCGGCGCCGCCCGTCTGCGCACCCTGCCGCTCGCCGTGGCCCCGGTCGTGCTCGGAACCGGCGCGGCGCAGACCGTCGATCACCTCTTCCACTGGGTCATCGCGCTCGCCTGCCTTGCCGTCGCTGTGCTGCTGCAGATCGGCGTGAACTTCGCCAACGACTACAGCGACGGCATCCGGGGCACCGATGCCGACCGCGTCGGTCCTGCCCGCCTGACCGCGTCGGGCCGCGTCCCGGCGAAACGGGTGCTGCTGGTCGCGCTCGTCTTCTTCGCGCTCGCCGCCGTGGTCGGTCTGACCATCGTCGTCCGATCGCAGCAGTGGTGGATGCTCGCGGTCGGGGCCCTGTGCATCGTCGCCGCCTGGTTCTACACCGGAGGCAGGCGCCCGTACGGCTACAACGCGATGGGCGAGCTGTTCGTCTTCGTGTTCTTCGGGCTTGTCGCCACTCTCGGCACGACGTGGGTGCAGGTGCAGTATCTGCCTTCCGTCGCCTGGGTCGTCGCCGTCGCCGCGGGACTGTTCGCCTGCGCGGTGCTGCTGGCCAACAACCTGCGTGACATCGATCAGGATCGTGCCGTCGGCAAGCGCACCCTCTCGGTGCTGATCGGCAGGCGCGCGACGAAGGTGCTGTTCACGGTGTTCGTGGTGATCCCGTTCGTGCTGGCTGCGTGGATCGCCGTGCTCTACCCGATCGCGTGGCTCTCGATGCTCGCGCTGCTCTCAGGGCTGGTGGCGATCATCATCGTCTGGTTCCACCGTCACCCCCGCGAACTGGTCGTCGCGCTGGGGCTCACGTCCTTGACTGCGCTGGCCTACGCCGGCCTGATCTACTGGGCGCTCGTGGGCTGAACGCCGCGGGTCGAAGAGCAGTAAAGCAGCGCCCATCCTCGAATGGCTCAAGGCCGACTACGACCTCTCGCGCGGCTACGGCATGGCACTCGTGCACGTGATCACCAGGGGGCCGCAGATCAGCGACAAGCACGTCGGCGGCGACGGCGCGCACGCCGATGCGTCCGACACGCTGTGGCTCGACGGCAAGGCCAGCAACCCGGCATCCGCCGGCTGAATCGCGTCACGCGCCGGAGGCGGAATCCTCTGCGTCCTCGTCGGTGTGACCGCGATCCCGGTTGCGCTTGGCGTAGATCTCGCGTGATGCGCGCGACAGCGGCGCCCGCAGGAACAGCAGCGAGATGCTCATGCCGATCAGGGCGGCGAACAGCGCAGCCAGCCACCAGTACTCGCGGAAGACGGGAAAAAGCCACAGGATCCCCAGCGGCACGACGAACGCCAGCAGCCGCAGCACGGTGTACACGAGGAGGGGTGGCAGCTTCACCCCGACAGTCTACGAGCGCGGCCTAGGCGCCTGCTGTGCGCTGACTGCCCGGACCCACGCGGTCCGGGGCGAACTACACTGGGAGTATGGCTCGTCTCCTGATCGTCGGCGGTTTTCTGGCTGTCATCTTCTGGGTGTTCAGCATCGTCGACGTGGCCGCGCAGCCTGCCGGCCGGCACCGCGGAGTGTCGAAGGGCGCGTGGGTTCTGATCGTCGTTCTGCTGCCGGTCATCGGCGGCATCCTCTGGTTCTGGATCGGCCGCCGCCGCCGCGGCGAGCTGATCAGCGATTTCGTGACCGGGCCGGACGACGACCCGGTTGCCCTGCAGCGCATGAGCTCGACGGAGCAGGATGCCCGGATCCGGCAGTTGGAAGAGGAGCTCGCGCGCCTCGACGACGAGACCGACGGCACGGAACCTCGCCCGTGACGGGATCGCCGGCGAGCGACGCGGCGGCCGACCTGCTCACTGAGCTCATCGCGCACGGCGTGCGCGACCTCGTGCTCTCACCGGGCTCGCGCTCGCAGGCCCTCGCGCTCGCGGCGACCGCACTCGCTCGCACCGGGGCGCTGCGATCGCACGTGCGCATCGACGAGAGGGCAGCGGGGTTCACGGCGCTCGGACTGGCGCGCGAGACAGGCGCTCCCGTCGCTGTCGTCTGCACGTCGGGCACGGCGGCGGGCAACCTGCTGCCTGCGGCCATGGAGGCCTACCACTCGGGAGTGCCCCTTCTGCTGCTGACCGCCGACCGGCCTCCCGAGCTGCGCGGCGTGGGCGCGAACCAGGCGACCGTGCAGCCGGGCCTCTTCGGCCCGTTCGTCCGCCTGCACGTCGATGCCGACGTGCCCGACTCGGTGGATGCCGTGTCGGAGATCGCAGACGGATCGGTTCCGCGGGGGAGTGTCGAGAGTGAACACGCCGGTGCACGAGCGGACGATCTGCGATCTCAGACGGCGTGGTCGGGCCTGGGCGAGCGGGCCGTGCGCGCAGCGCTCGGTCTCGACGGAGACGGCCTCGCGGGGGTCCGCGGCCCCGTGCACCTGAACCTGCCCAGTCGCGAGCCGCTGTCGGCGCCCGGCGACGTCGCGGCCGCGCCCGGCCGGCTGCCGGCGTCGGACGCCGTCGAGCCCGTCGTGCTGGTGCGCGGGCCCCGCACGGTGGTCGTCGCGGGGGCGGATGCCGGACCGGATGCCGAAGAGCTGTCGCACGACGGAGGCTGGCCCCTCATCGCCGAGATCGTCAGCGGCGCGCGCTTCGGGCGCCTGCTCGTGCACGGGTATCGGGAGCTGCTGCGCGATGCGGCACTCGGAGGCCGAATCGAACGGGTTGTCGTGTTCGGGCATCCCACCCTCACCCGTGAGGTCGCCGCGCTGCTCGCGCGCCCCGACATCGAGGTGATCGCCGTGCGACGCGGCGGCGAGCAGCTGAATCTCAACCGACGCACCCGTCCCGCCGCCGCGCTCGCCGTCGAGCCCGGTGCGGCCGATCGGGCCTGGCTGGGGGAGTGGATGTCGGCTTCGCAGGCGCGCACGGTCGACCTCAGCGCGCCGGCGCCCGACCAGAAGGGACTGTATTCCGATGACAGCGCCGTACGCCTCGATGCGGTGCGTGCCGAGCTCGACGCGGTGCGCAGGCGCGTCGACCGGCAGATCCTGGTGGATGCCGTGTGGCGCGCAACCTGGCCGCACGACCGGCTCATGTTCGGATCGTCGCGCCTGGTGCGTGTGGCGGATCAGGTGCTCGGCGGCAAGAAGGTGCCGGTGCACGCGAACCGGGGGCTGGCGGGCATCGACGGGACGGTGGCGACGGGCATCGGCATCGCGCTGGCCAGCCAGGCGGACGGCGCCCCCGGGGTGACTCGGGTGCTGCTCGGCGACCTGGCCTTCCTGCACGATGTCGGCGCGCTGCTGCTGCCGCCCGACGAGCCGGCGCCGCGGGTGCAGGTGATCGTCGGCAACGACGGCGGCGGGACGATCTTCGACGGCCTCGAGGTGGCCGCCTCCGCAGCGCAGGCCGACCTCGATCGCGTGTTCTACACCCCGCACCGCGTGCAGCTGGCCGAGCTGGCCGCGGCGTACGGGTGGGAGTATCAGCGGGTGACGACGCGCTCCGCGCTCGACCAGGCGCTGACCTCCGCCATCGCAGGGCCGCAGATCATCGAGGTGCCGCTCGAGCGCTGAGGGCGAGCATCGTCAGTCGAGGCGCTGGGTGATCTCGCCCAGGTCGGCGCTCGCGAAGCGCTCGTCGGAAGCGTCGGCGCCGCCCGCCTCGATCTCGTACAGATCGCTCTTCTGCGGTGCGACCGCCTGCGCCTCCACCGGCTGCGTCTCGGTGAGCACGTCGTCGAGCCCCTGCAGGGCGCTGAACCGGCGGGCCTGCGTGACGACGTTGCGGTCGAGCGATCCGGCGAACCGGTTGTACGCGTCGACGGTCGAGTTGAGACTGCGACCGAGCTTGGCCAGATGCTGCCCGAGTGTGCCGAGCCGCTTGTGCAGCTCTTTGCCCACGGTGAAGATCTGCTGCGCCTCCTGCGCCAGCTGATCCTGCCGCCACGCGTGCCCCACGGTGCGCAGCAGCGCGACGAGCGTCGAGGGCGTCGCGATCACGACGTTGCGCTCGAAGGCGTACTCGTAGAGAGTCGCGTCCTGGTCCAGCGCAGCAGCCAGGAACGGCTCGGCGGGCACGAACATCACGACGAACTCGGGCGAGCCGGCCACGACGTCCCAGTACTCCTTGGCGCCGAGGTCGTCGATGTGCTTGCGCAGATGGCGGGCGTGCGCCTGCAGCCGCTGTGTGCGGACGGTGTCGTCGGTGGCCTCCATCGCCTCGAGGTACCCGCTGAACGCGACCTTCGAATCGACGACGACGCGCTTGTCGCCGGCCAGGTGCACCACGAGATCCGGCCGCAGCGCCCCGTCGTCGGTCGCGTGGTGCAGCTGCTCGTCGAAGTCGACGTGATTCACCATGCCCGAGGCCTCGACGACGCGCCGCAGCTGCAGCTCGCCCCACCGGCCCCGCACCTGCGGCGCGCGCAGCGCGTTCACGAGGTTGCGGGTCTCGGAACCGAGCGTCTCCGACGACTGGCGCATGAACTGCAGCTGTTCGGCGAGCGCCGCATGGGCCTCCAGTCGCGTCTTCTCGGCGGTCGTCATCTCCGACTTCACCGTGTCGAGCGTCTTCTGGATCGGGTCGATGAGCTGCTGCACGGCATCCTGCCGCTTCTGCAGCTCGGCCGCTCCTTCACTCTGGCTGCGCTTGAGACGCTCTTCCGCCTGCTGCAGGAACGCCTTCGTGTTCGCCTCGAGCGCCCGGCGGCTGAGCGCATCGAACTCGTCGGCGAGCCGCTTCTGATCGGCCTTCAGCTCGTCCAGGCGCTCGGTGGCACGACGGCGCTCCGCGAGCACATCCGCGTCGGCTTCCTCGCGCACCTCGACCAGTCGCCGCGCATGCTCCGCCCGCTCGTGCTCGAGCCGCTCCTGCGCCTCGCGTCGAGCGTCTGCGAGCGCCGTCTCGGCCAGCTGCCTGGCCTCGGAGACACGCCGATCGGCCAGCATCCGCTCGTCCTGCACGCGAGAGGCGGTCTCGGCGCGCAGCGCCTCGGCATCCCGCTCGAGCGCGGTGACGCGCAGTCGCGCAGCCGTCGCCTCGGCACGCTGATCGTCATCGGCCGCGCGGCCGCGCTGAGAGCCGACCACGAAGCCGAGCGCTCCGGCGAGTGCGGCCGCGACCAGCGCGATGACGATGGCGAGAACGGTGTCCATGCATCCGATTGTGAAGCAGGCCACCGACACTTCGGCTCAGCCCCGCTGAGTGCGGCGCGCTGCGCGGTCGCGCCTCGCAGGGGCATGATGTCTGCATGGCGACGCACGCGTGGACGACCGAACCGGCAGAACTGCTCCGAGTGCGCGAGGGCTTCTCGCTCGCCGACGTCGACGCCGACGCGCACCCTGGCTTCGACGGCGGCAAGGGCAGCGGCACCGCGCTGCTCGAGGAGCGCGAGCAGCGCCTCGACGAACTGCAGGAGCGGCTGTTCGCGGCCAGTCACGTGGGAGCCGGCCATGACGCGGTGCTGCTCGTGCTGCAGGCGATGGACACCGCGGGCAAAGGCGGGATCGTCCGGCACGTCGTCGGCGGTGTCGACCCGCAGGGCGTGGACGTCGCGGCGTTCAAAGCGCCCACCGAAGAGGAGCTCGCCCACGACTTCCTCTGGCGCATCGAGAAGCGCCTGCCCCGGCCGGGCATGATCGGCGTCTTCGATCGCTCGCACTACGAGGATGTGCTGATCGGCCGCGTGCGCGGTCTCGCCGACGAGGCCGAGATCGAACGCCGTTACGGCGCGATCGTCGACTTCGAGCGCCGCATCGAGGCATCCGGAACCCGCATCGTCAAGGTCATGCTGCACATCTCACCCGACGAGCAGAAGGATCGGCTGATGCAGCGGCTGCACCGGCCTGACAAACACTGGAAGTACAACCCCGGTGACGTGGACGAGCGGATGCGCTGGCACGACTACATGGATGCCTACCAGACCGTGTTCGACCGCACCTCGACGCCGGATGCGCCCTGGTACGTCGTGCCGGCGAACCACAAGTGGTACGCGCGCCTGGCCGTGCAGGAGCTTCTCATCGACGCCATGGAGGACATCGACCCGCAGTGGCCGGCTGCCGACTTCGACGTCGAGGCGGAGAAGAAGCGCCTCGCGGCCAGCTGAGAGCGAGGTCAGGCCTGGGGCTTGCGAGCGCGGTGCAGCGCGACGATGCCGAATGAGAGGTTGCGGTACTCGACATCCGTCCAGCCCGTCTCGCGGATCCACGCCGCCAGTGTGCGCTGGTCGGGCCAGTCGCGGATCGACTCGTTCAGGTAGTCGTAGGCGTCGCCGTTGGTGCCGGCGAGACGCGCGACCTTCGGCAGCACCTGCGCGTTGTAGAAGTTGTAGAACCCGCGGAAGAACCGGCCGGGAGGGGTCGAGAACTCGTTGATCACCATGCGCCCGCCTGGCTTGGTGACGCGCAGCAGCTCGCGCAGCGCCTTCTTCGGATCCTGCACGTTGCGCAGCCCGTACGACATGGTGACAGCGTCGAACTCCTCGTCGCTGAACGGCAGATCCGTGGCATCCGCCTCGGCGAAGGTGATGTTGTGCAGGTGCCCGTGCCTGCGCCGGCCCTCCGCCAGCATGCCGGGGGAGAAGTCGGCGGCGACGACGTGCGCTCCGCTCGCGGCGAGGGAGGCGGAGGAGGATGCCGTGCCGGCGGCCAGATCGAGGATCCGCTCGCCGCGCTTCGGCGCGACCGCGCGGGTCGTCGCCGCCCGCCACAGCGCGTCGTTGCCGAGGGTCATGACCGTGTTCGTGCGGTCGTACCCCTTCGCGACCTGGTCGAACATGCCGCTGACACGGGACGGGTTCTTGCCGAGATCGGCGCGGTTCGGCTCCATGCTTCGATCCTAGGCGCGGTCGGATGCACGGATGTCGGTCGCCTGGACGGATGTCGGTCCGGATGCCCGGAAGCCGCCGACATGTGTGTTCCGGGCCGACATCCGTGCGCGGCGGTGCGGCATAGACTCGCCGGGTGAGTGCGAACCGCCCCGAACCGGGAACACCGATGGTCATGGCCTGGCGCAAGTGGGACGGCTCGCCGCACTGGAACAACCACGTCGTCTACCTGGGCGCCGACGGGTGGGGAGACTGGGTCGGGCAGCCGATCGGCTGGCGCAGCCACCGACCCGGTGCCGATTTCATCGCCGAGTCGCCGAACGTCACACTCGTGCCCCGCGATCACAGCGACTTCGCCCTCACGGTGCACCGCGGGCACCCCCGCGACCTGCGGGTCTACATCGACCTGGCGTGGGACGTGCGCTGGCGCGACGATCTCCTCCCGTCGACGGCGATCGACATGGACCTCGACGTGGTGCGCCGCCTCAACGCGCAGGGCACCTATGTCGACGACCGCGACGAGTGGGCCGAGCACAGCATCCGGTACGGCTACCCGGTCGAGGTCGTGACCCACCTCGAGGCCCGCGCCCTCGAACTCGAGCAGCAGGTGCGCGCGCAGCTGGCCCCGTTCGACGACGCCACCGCCGACCCGTGGATCGACCGCCTCAACGCCTTCGGCCTCGACCGCTGACGCCCGCCACAGGCCCCCCCCCGCCTGCCGCCCGCCCGATACGAACCGGGGGCCAACACTCCAGATGTCGGACGGGATGCGGGGATCCGGCCGACATGTGGAGTGTCGGCCCCCGAAAGGTAACCCCCCCCGGAGAACATCACGTCCGACGCGTCGCGCCGCCCCGAACGCCGCCGCCGCGCGCGACGGATAGGCTGTACGGGTGAGCAGCATCCGCCTGGTCGCCGAGACCCGCGAGATCCCACCCGTCGGGGATCTGCTGGCACACACCTCCGCCGTCCGGCCCCTGGCCTGGCTTCGTCGTGGCGAGGGGATCGTGGCCGCAGGCGCCGGGATCGCCGCCGCCGTCCGCGTCCCGGCGGGCGCCGGACGGCTGCGCAGCGACGTCATCGCCGACACCTGGCGTGAGATCACCGCCCGCGCCGACATCGATGATCAGGTGCGCCTCCCGGGCACCGGGCTCGTCGGCTTCGGTGCGCTGGTCTTCGACGAGGACTCGTCATCCGACAGCGTGCTGCTCGTGCCGCAGACGGTGATCGGGCTGCGCGACGGACGCAGCTGGGTCACCCGCATCCGTCCGGCATCCGACGCGGATTTCGCTCCGACTCCCGACCCGGTCGTCTTCGGCCCGCACTGGGCAGGCCGCGTCGGCCCGGGCGCGCAGACGCCGCAGGGGTATCAGGATGCCGTGCGCCGTGCGCTCGACGAGATCGCCGCGGGCGACTACAGCAAGGTCGTGCTCGCCCGCGATCTGACCGGCACGGTGCCCGGCGACGCCGACCTGCGCCGCCTCGTGCGCGCGCTGTCGACCGGGTATCCCGACACGTGGACGTTCGCCGTCGACGGTCTCATCGGCGCGAGCCCCGAGACGCTGGTCACGTCGCACGAGCGAGTGGTCACGGCGCGCGTGCTGGCGGGTACGGCGGCGCGGGGGGCCGATCCGTCGGAGGATCACGCGGCGTCCGCCGCGCTCGCCGGCAGCGGCAAAGACCTCGACGAGCACCGGTACGCGGTGCAGAGCGTTCTCGCCGCGCTCGATCCGCACACCGGCACGCTCGATGCCGACACCGAGCCGTTCGTTCTCGAGCTGCCCAATCTCTTCCACCTCGCGACCGACGTGGCGGGGCGCCTCAGCGACGGCGCGTCGTCGCTCGATCTGGTCGGGGCGATGCATCCCACCGCCGCGGTCGCGGGCACGCCGACGGATGCCGCGATCGCCGCGATCCGCCGCATCGAGCCGTTCGATCGGGGGCGCTACGCCGGACCGGTCGGGTGGATCGACGCCGCCGGGGACGGCGAGTGGGCGATCGCGCTGCGCTGCGCCCAGTTCGGTGAGGCACCCCGCACGGCATCCGGTGCGAGGCGGGTCACGGCGTACGCCGGTGCGGGCATCGTCGCGGGCAGCGAACCGGAGTCGGAGCTGCTCGAGACACGCGTGAAATTCCGACCGCTCGTCGACGCGCTCGCGTGATCGTCTTCTGCGCGCCCGCCGTGCCGTCACTCCCTGTCGCGAAGGTAGGGTTGAGTACGTGACTTCAGGCCCCGCGACCCCGGGCACGCGACTGGCGAGCCGACTCGGCTTCAGCGACCGCATCTTCCTCGGCCCCGGCGCGCGCCGGGTCGCCTCGCGCATCGAGGCCGGTCTCGACCTGGTCGAGGCGGGGATCGCCGAAGAGGTCAAGGTCGCGGACTCCATCGCGGATGCCGCAGCTCGCTACCTCTACGAGGCCGGCGGCAAGCGCATCCGGCCGGTGCTCACCCTGCTCACCGCTCAACTCGGCGACGGTGGCACGCCAGCGGTGATCGACGTCGCCAAGGCGCTCGAGCTCACGCACCTCGGCTCGCTGTACCACGACGACGTCATGGACGGCGCCGACACCCGTCGTGGCGTGCCCGCAGCGCACGCCGTGTGGGGCAACAACGTCGCCATCCTCACCGGCGACATCCTGTTCTCGCGCGCGAGCCAGATCATGGCCCGGTACGGCGACCGTGCGATGCGCCTGCAGGCCGACACGTTCGAGCGGCTCGTGCTCGGCCAGCTGCGCGAGACGGTGGGGGCGCAGCCCGACGACGACCCGATCGACTTCTACATCCAGGTGCTGGCCGACAAGACCGGCTCGCTGATCGCCGCGGCGACGCAGGGCGGTGCGATCTTCTCGAACGCGCCGGCCGAGTTCGAAGAGCCGCTGCGCGTCTACGGCGAGAAGGTGGGGGTGGCGTTCCAGCTGCTCGACGACGTGATCGACCTGTCGGCCGACGCCGAGGAGACCGGCAAGGTGCCCGGCACCGACCTGCGCGCCGGTGTGCCGACGATGCCGTCGCTGCTGCTGAAGACGAGTACCTCCCCCGACGACGTCGACCTCGCACGCCGCATCGATGAGGGTGTGGCGCGCATCGCCGAGGGCGCGGACCCCTCGGTGCTCGACGCACCGCTCGCCGCGCTGCGTGACAATGACGCCACCACCCGGACTCTGACTCTCGCCCGCACGTGGACGGCCGACGCCGTCGCCGCGCTCGCGCCGCTGCCCAAGGGCACCGTGCGCGACGCGCTGACCCGCTTCGCGGAGACACTCGCTGATCGCAGCAGCTGACGGAAGGAACCCTATGACGAAGCTCAAGCTGGCCATCGTCGGGGCGGGACCGGCAGGCATCTACGCCGCCGACCTCCTGCTCAAGGCAGAGCGCAGGTTCGATGTCTCCATCGACCTGTTCGAGCAGCTGCCCGCACCCTACGGTCTGGTCCGCTACGGCGTCGCCCCCGATCATCCGCGCATCAAGGGCATCATCACGGCGCTGCGCGACGTGCTCGACCGCGGCGACATCCGCCTGTTCGGCAACGTGCGCTTCGGCACCGACATCACGATCGACGACCTCAAGCGCCACTACAACGCCGTGATCTTCGCCACCGGCGCCGTGCGCGACTCGTCGCTCGACATCCCCGGCATCGACGCCGACCACTCGTTCGGCGCCGCGGAGTACGTGAGCTGGTTCGACGGGCATCCGGATGTCCCCCGCGAGTGGAGTCTGGATGCCGAGTCGGTCGGCGTCATCGGCAACGGCAACGTCGCGCTCGACGTCGCGCGCATGCTCGCCAAGCACGCCGATGACCTGCTGGTCACCGAGGTGCCCGACAACGTCTACCAGGGCTTGAAGGCCAGCCGCATCACCGACGTGCACGTGTTCGGCCGTCGCGGCCCCGCGCAGGTGAAGTTCACCCCCCTCGAGCTGCGCGAGCTCGGAGAGCTGCGCGACGTCGACATGGTCGTGTACGACGAGGACTTCGACTACGACGAAGCGTCGCGTCAGGCCGTCACCAGCAACAAGCAGGTCATGGTGATGGATCGCGTCATGCAGTCGTGGCGCAAGCTCGACTCGGCGAACAACTCAGGCGGCGCGGCGTCCCGCCGCCTGCACCTGCACTTCTGGGCCCGCCCCGTCGAGGTGAAGAAGGACGAGAACGGCCGCGTCGCGGCGCTCGTCTACGAGCGCACGAAGTCCGACGGCGCCGGCGGCGCAGTCGGCACCGGCGAGCTGCGCGAGGTGCCGATGCAGGCTCTGTACCGCGCGATCGGCTACTTCGGCTCGCCGCTGCCCGGTGTGCCGTTCGACAAGAAGCACGGCGTGATCCCGAACCGCGAGGGGCAGGTGCTCGAGACGAAGTCGAACCAGCGGGTGCCCGGCATCTACGCCACCGGCTGGATCAAGCGCGGTCCGGTCGGCCTGATCGGCCACACCAAGTCGGATGCCATGGAGACCGTGCGCCACCTCATCAACGACCAGGGCTCGTGGTGGCAGCCGGAGGATCCGTCCGACGAGGCCATTCCGGCGCTGCTCGCCGAGCGTGGCGTCGCCTGGACCGACCTCGACGGCTGGCACCGTCTGGATGCGCACGAGATCGAGCTCGGCGTCCCGCACGAGCGTGCTCGCGTGAAGCTCGTGCCTCGCGACGAGATGGTGCGCGTCTCGCGCGGGGAGTGAGCTCGCGCGCCCGCTAGGTTGAAGGCATGGCCGAGTGGGTTCCCGATGTCCTCGGTGAGGGCTTCCAGCAGCTCACGCTGCCGCTGGGAGACGACGTCGAGGGCCAGATCGTCGCGACCGTCGTGCGGGCGCTGCCGGACCCCGTCCCGTGGTGGCGGCCGGGGGGCGATCATCGACCGCTCGCCGACGTCGACGTGCTCTACGTGCACGGCTGGTCGGACTACTTCTTCCAGAAGCGGCTCGCCCGATTCTGGACCGATCGCGGTGCGCGGTTCTTCGCACTCGACCTGCGCAAGTACGGCCGCAGCCTGCGGCCGGGCCAGACACCGGGATACGTGACAGATCTCGCGGAGTACGACGCCGACATCGCGGCGGCGCTGACGGCCAGGGGGGATGCCGGGGGGCGGCGTCTCGTGCTGCTCGGCCACTCCACCGGCGGGCTGATTCTCAGTCTCTGGGCTTCGCGGCATCCGGGAAAGGTCGACGCGGTGGTGCTCAACGCCCCGTGGCTGGAATTCCAGCTCGGTGCGGCGCGGGCGGCGATCACCCCGATGGTCGAGCTGCAGGCGCGGCTGCGTCCGATGGACGCGGCCCCGCAGGTCGACCTCGGTTTCTACACGCGGGCGCAGCGTGAGGTGGCCGACCCCGACGATCCGGTCGACGTGAACCCCGAATGGCGGCCGGAGCAGGCGATGACCGTGCACGCCGCCTGGCTGAGCGCGGTGCTCGCCGGGCACGCCGCCGTGTCACGGGGGCTCGACATCGAGGTGCCGATCTGCGTGCTGCTCTCGGCGCGATCAGCCCTGCCCACGCGATGGTCGGACGAGCTGACCTCGGCCGACAGCGTGCTCGTCGTGGAGGACATCGCCCGAGCCGCTCTCAAGCTCGGTCGCTCGGTGACCGTCGAGCGGCTCGATGGCGCGCTGCACGACGTCTTCCTGTCGCGCCGTGATGTGCGCACCGAGGCGTACGCGCGCCTCGACCGCTGGGCGCGCGGCTGGGCGCTCACCTCCGTCAGGTGATCCAGTACATCTGCCGGCATGCCCGCTCTGCGGCATCCGCATCGCCGCGTCGGAACGCGTCCTCCAGATCGGCGCACGCGGTGATCACCGACGGACGTCGCTCGACGGGCACCTCGTGCGTCTTCAGGGCGCGGGCGAGCGCGAGGGCGACCTCGTCGATCAGCGCCTGCTGCAGCGCGTTGCCCGAGCGCGCGGCCAGATACTCGAACAGAGCACGGCGCGCGCTCGCGGTCGCGGCGGTGTCCGACACATCGGCGGCCACGGCGCGAGTGAGTCGACAGACCGCCTTCACCTCGCCCGGTGTCAGGAGCGGGCAGGCGAGGCGCGCGGTGATGCTTGCCTGCAGCCCGGCGAAGACGTGCGCCGTCTCGACCTGATCGGACGTGATCGATGAGACCTCGGTGTACCTGCTCGGGTACATCGTGACCATCCCCATCCGCTCCAGCCGCTGCAGCGCCTCGCGCACCGGGGTGCGCGACACCGACAGCTCGACGGCCAGCTCGCTGTCGCGGATCCGCGCTCCCGGAGCGAGCTCGCCGCTGACGATCCGCTCACCGATCAGGTGGAACAGCCCTTCGGCGAGCAGCTGCTTCTTCGCCGCGAGATCCGCTCTCTGCGGTCGTTGGACGTCGACCATATGTCTCTCCCCAATACGCCTGACGGCGTCCCCCGGGTTGCCCCATACAACCCATACACCGGCATTCTACCCAGGGGTGCGACACGGCACCGTCGTGACGCCAGTTCGATGCCGCCGAACGGTCGAGGTCAGGCGGGAGAAATCCAGAAGTCCGGATGCCGCGCGCCGGCGGCGCCCGACGTCAGCGGTAGTTGATGAACTGCAGGTCGATGTCGAGGTCGCTGCCCTTGAGCAGCGCGATCACGGACTGCAGGTCGTCGCGGCTCTTCGACTGCACGCGCAGCTCGTCGCCCTGGATCTGGCTCTTCACGCCCTTCGGGCCCTCGTCGCGGATGATCTTGCCGATCTTCTTCGCGTTCTCGCTCGAGATGCCGTCCTTGAGGCTCGAGGTCAGGCGGTACTCCTTGCCGCTCGCGACCGGCTCACCCGATTCGAGGCTCTTCAGCGAGATGCCGCGCTTGATCAGCTTCGACTGGAACACGTCGAGCACGGCGTTCACGCGCTCCTCGGAGTTGGCGACGATCACGATCTGCTCGCCGCTCCACGAGATCGAGGCGCCGGTGCCCTTGAAGTCGTAGCGCTGCTCGATCTCCTTGCGCGCCTGGTTGAGAGCGTTGTCCGCCTCCTGGTGGTCAACCTTGGAGACGATGTCGAACGAAGAGTCAGCCATGACTACCACCATAGAGCGTCGGTTGCACAGGCTGGAGGGCCTGCATCACTTGTCTTTCTTGCCGTTCCCCTTGCCGTTCCCCTTGCCGTCGCCCTTGCCGCCGCGCTGGCCGTGAGCAGAGTCGCTCTTGCCGGCGGCCTTGCCTGAGTTCGTCTCGGGCGAGCTTCCCGAGTCGTTCCCCGGGCCGGCATTCGGGTTGCCGCTCGGGTTGTCCGCCGTCGCGTTGTCCGCCGTCGTGCTGCCCGCGGTCTGCACCTCGGACTGGTCGGGCTCGGCCTGCTGCACCGGTTCGACAGGTGTCTCGGCGATCGGCGTGGTGACCGGCTGATCGGCATCCGGAGCAGCGGGCGTCTCCGCGACCTGCGCGGGGGTGATCGTCGGCGTCGGCGAGCCCGCCGGCCAGGCCATCCACCCGCCCGCGAGCACGACCGCCGCCGCGGCAGCAGCGGCGAACGCGCCCATCGTCCGACGACGCAGGGGCCGACGCTCCTGAACGTCGGGAGTCGTCGCCGACGCGATCTTCGGCGCCACCGGAGTGGCGATGGAGACCGCCGGCAGCGCCTTGGTCGTTCCGGTGACATCGTGCGGCACTCCGGTCGTGTCGTCACGGGCATCCGCCGACATCATCGACACCTCGTGCACGACCTCGGCCGCCGTCGGGCGCTGGTCGGGCTCGCTGTGGGTCATCCGGCGCAGCAGGTGCACCCACTCGGTGCCGAGCTGGTCCGGGATGCTCGGTTCGCTGACCAGCCGGGCGAGCGCGGTCTGCACGTCGCGGGTGCGCGGGAAGGCGGGCTCGCCGGTGAGCGACTCGAGCAGCACCAGGCCGAGCGAGTAGATGTCGGCGGCAGGCGTGATCGGATCAGCCCGTACCTGCTCGGGCGCCATGTACGCGGCTGTGCCGATCGCGATCCCCGGTGAGGTGCGCCTCGCCTCGTCGGGGTGGAAGGCGATACCGAAGTCGGTGAGCTTGGCATTCCAGCCTGCGTCGCCGTCGGCACGCGCGAGGAGTACGTTCGACGGCTTCACGTCGCGGTGCACGATGTCGCGCTGGTGCACGACCCGCAGTGCGTCGGCGAGGTCGCGACCGATCGCGGCCGCCTCGCGACCGCTGAGCGGACCCCGCGTGAGATGCGTGGCGAGCGTCGGGCCGTCGATGAACTCCATCACCAGATAGCGGGGGTGGGGCAGATCGAGCTTGGCGTCGTAGAGGGCGACGAGCGAGGGATGCGAGAGGGATGCCAGCAGCGCCGTCTCACTGTGCACCCGCTCGGATTCCAGCGGCATCTCGTCGTCAGCGCGCAGCAGCTTGATCGCGACGGTGCGCCGCAGCAGCATGTCGTGGGCGCGATAGACCATCGCGGTGCCGCCCCTGCCCACGCATCCGTCGAGTCGGTACCGCCCGTCGAGGAGGGGAGCGGTGGCCTCATCGTCGATCGTGTCCATCGGCAACTCCGCAATCCGTCACGACTCGGGCGCCGTGACCCTGCTCACGCTAGGCGCCGCGCGCGCGGCCGTCTTGCGCCTTGACGACGGTGTCTGAACGTGCAACGGGCGGGGAGCGGCATCCCCGCCTCCTGCGGCAGTCAGCGGAGCCGGGAGCGCGCGGCGAGGGATGCTCGTCTCGGGCCCGTCCTCGGCATACGGTGAGGGCATGGCAGCACGGGTCGGAGGGCGCAACCTGGCGATCACGTGGATCGTCGGCTTCCTGTGCGCGGGAATCGTGGGCGCCCTGGTGTGGCTGTCGCTGCCGGCGGGGCCCGGACTGCTCTACCTGGTGGGTCAGCTGATCGACGGCACAGTGCCCCGCTGATGCGCCCGGGGCTGCGCCGAGCGCCTGGCCGCGCAACCGGACATCACCAACACATCGGCACGCCTTCGCGGTGTGAAACGTGCGGGGAGTTAGCCTCGGGGTGCATCTACGACGAGAGGCGAACCCATGAGTGACCCCGAGGTTCCGAAGAACGAGCAGCACGACGACGTCGACGACGTCGTCGGCAGCGCCAACGAGGGACTCGACGCCGCTGCCGCTGCACGCGCGGGTGTGCCGAGCACGGATGCTGCGGCGACGCCCGCCGACCCCGACATGGAGGCGTTCGCCGCCGCGGAACGCGATCACCCCGGCACCTTCGGTGCCGCTGAGCACGTCGAGTCGCGCGAAGGCTTCGAGCGCTCGACCGAGGCCCGCGGCTATGACGCTGCGCGCCGCGATGACGGACCCTTCGCCTCGCGTTCCGCTGCCGCGGACGTCGACCGTGCGGATGCGCCTCGCGCCGACGTGGCCGGAGTCGACGAGCACCGTGTCGACGAGCAGCGCGTCGACGAGGCCGGGGTCGACGAGCACCGTGCAGACGAGCACCGCCTTGACGAGCACCGCCTTGACGAGGCCGGGGTAGACGAGCACCATGTCGACGAGCACCGCGCTGCAGTCGCCAGCAGCGAGCTGCGCGACACCACGGCATCCGTCTCTCCGACCGAGAACCACGACCCCGACGCGACTCGGGTGATCGACGCCGACCGCGTTCACCACCACACCGTCGCCGACGACGCCTACGCGACCTCCTCATCGGATGCCGAGACGCGGGTCGTCCCGGCAGAGCCGGTCGCACCTCCCGCCGCGCCGCAGCCGATCTTCGTGCAGGCGCCCGAGCCGCCCCGCGAGCTGGGCAACCGCGGCACCGCGGGCGCCATCGGCCTGGTGGCGGCGGTCGCGTTCGCCGTCCTCTATCTCGCGGCGATGCTCGGCTTCGGGGCCCTGCGCGGCGACGTGAGCGTCGAGAACATCGGCACGTCCGCGCTCGAGCCGCTGACGACCTGGGCGTTCTGGGTTCCGGTGGTCGTGTTCTTCCTCTCGTTCTGGCTGCTCGGCGCCTTCATCAATCGTGCGCGCTGGGGCAAGTGGGTCATCTTCGGCGTGTTCGTGGCCATCGCGACCTACGGCGGCTACATCCTCGGGCAGCTGTTCCAGGCACCGTTCTGGCGGGTGACCGCGACCGAGTCCCTCGAACTGGTGAACGAGCAGGTGCTCGCGCCGCTCGCCATCGCGTCGTTCATCTTCGCCCGCGAGCTCACGATCTGGTTCGGCGCCTGGGTCGCGCGAAGCGGGGCCAGGAAGAAGGTGCTCAACGCGGAGGCGCAGGCGGAGTACGAGCGCACGCTCGAAGCAGGCCCCGCCGCGCTGCGATGAGCGTAGTCTGACGGCATGACCCTCAGAGACCCCCACGGCCCCGTGCCGGAGGGGGTCTCTGCATTTCTCGCCGGAGTGGTGGGCACGGTCTGCTTCGGCGCCTTCGCCATTCTCGGACTCGGGATGCTGTCGTACTTCGCCGACGTCGACATCATCTCCGTCGAGGGGCTCACCCTCTGGCCGGGGGTCGCGGGCATGGCCGTCGCGATCGCCGTGTTCGCGCTGCTGCTGGCGTCGGTGCTGCGCCGGCCGCTTCCCCCGTACGGAGCGATGGTGCTCGTGGCGCTGGCCACGGCGCTCATGCATCTCGCCGCCGTGTGGCTGTCGGCCATGGCCGGCGGTTCCGGACTCGCCCACGCATCCGCCGCCGCCTCGCAGATCGTCGTGCGCGGATCGAGTCTCGTCATCATCGTCGTCGCCCTGATCGCCGGGTGGATCGCCGTCGCGCTGCGGCGCTCACGCTCGGGCACCCCGCGGTGGCCGTGGGAGCGCAGCGACTCGGAGTGACCCCGGAAGACGCGCCGCCCCTCGCGGAAAGCGTCCCTGCGCGGCATCCCGGCCCTACTCTGTATTCGTGGAGAGGTCGCTGGAATCCCTCGTCGACCAGGCCGTCGAGGCCTGGCTGCGCTGGGTGCCGCGCTGGGCGCCGGCGACGCACCGCGGCCGGGTGGCACCGTGTCGTCGCTGCCTCGGCTCTCCCGTGCTCTCCGCCGTCGGCATCGGCGGAAACGTGCCGCACGGGGTGCAGCACGGACTCTCGACGCGGATCAAGGCGATCGTCGACCAGGCCGTCGCCGAGTACACGGCACACAACCTCCCCATGCTCCAGGCCGAGCTCGACCACCAGGCGGCCAGGAATCGGTCGCGTGCCTACCGTCCCGCCGAGGGCCTCGAGCCCGAATACGAGGGGATGCCGCTCGACCCCGACCCCGTCCCAGGGGCTCCGTTCCTCTTCACCGTCGCGGGCATGGCCGACGACGCGGCCGCCCAGCTGCCCCCGCTGCCCCCGCTGTCCGACGAGGCCAAAGCCGCGCTCCGTCAGGAGGTCGCGCTCGCCGACGAGTACGCCAACATGATCGGGCGCGAGATCTGCGGACTGCTGCTGCGGCACCGGCTCCACGTGCAGGCGGCGATATCGCAGTACGTCGAGCCGCAGATCGAGGCCATGCTCGCCGAGCTCAGCGAAGCGCTGGACTCGCCCTTCGACCCCGATACGCCGTAGCACAGCATCCGATGCTCATTTGACCGCCGCCCCCGCGGCGTCTACACTTGACCGTGTGTGTGCACGACTGTGCGCGCATGCAGGGCGCCGACACCGTCGGTTCGCCTCCACGGCATACCCATCACACCAAAAGCCCGACTCCTCTGTCGAGCCGGTGGGTCATGATGTGAAACCCATCACGCTGTCACCGTGCAGCACTATGAGGAGAGAACGTGCCAACTATTCAGCAGTTGGTTCGCAAGGGACGCTCGCCTAAGGTCACGAAGACCAAGGCGCCCGCCCTGAAGGCGAACCCGCAGCAGGCAGGCGTGTGCACCCGCGTGTACACCACCACCCCGAAGAAGCCGAACTCGGCGATGCGCAAGGTCGCTCGTGTGAAGCTGCGCAACGGCACCGAGGTGACCGCCTACATCCCCGGTGAGGGCCACAACCTCCAGGAGCACTCGCTGGTGCTCGTCCGCGGTGGTCGTGTGAAGGACCTCCCCGGTGTCCGCTACAAGATCGTCCGTGGTGCGCTCGACACCCAGGCAGTCAAGAACCGTAAGCAGGCTCGTTCCCGCTACGGCGCGAAGAAGGGCTGAGACAGATGCCTCGTAAGGGACCCGCACCCAAGCGCCCCGTCGTCAACGACCCCGTATACGGCGCCCCGATCGTCACCTCGCTGGTGAACAAGATCCTCGTCGACGGCAAGAAGTCGCTGGCCGAGTCGATCGTCTACGGCGCCCTCCGCGGTGTCGAGGCGAAGAACGGCCAGGACGCCGTCGCCACCCTCAAGAAGGCGCTCGACAACGTGCGCCCCACCCTCGAGGTCCGCAGCCGCCGCGTCGGTGGCTCGACCTACCAGGTTCCCGTCGAGGTCAAGCCGCACCGCGCGAACACCCTCGCGCTGCGCTGGCTGGTCAGCTACGCCAAGGGTCGTCGTGAGAAGACGATGACCGAGCGTCTGCAGAACGAGATCCTCGACGCGTCGAACGGTCTGGGTGCCGCGGTCAAGCGCCGCGAGGACACCCACAAGATGGCCGAGTCGAACCGCGCCTTCGCCCACTACCGCTGGTAAGGGGCCGAGCGGATGCCGCCACCGCGGCATCCGCTCCCACTCTCTGTTCGTTCCTGAACCATCCCGGAGGAACCCCCGTGGCACAAGAAGTGCTCACCGACCTGAGCAAGGTCCGCAACATCGGCATCATGGCGCACATCGATGCCGGCAAGACCACCACCACTGAGCGCATCCTGTTCTACACGGGTGTCAACCACAAGCTCGGTGAGACCCACGATGGTGGCGCGACCACCGATTGGATGGAGCAGGAGAAGGAGCGCGGCATCACGATCACGTCGGCCGCCGTGACCTGCTTCTGGAACAAGAACCAGATCAACATCATCGACACCCCCGGTCACGTCGACTTCACGGTCGAGGTCGAGCGCTCGCTGCGCGTCCTCGACGGCGCGGTCGCCGTGTTCGACGGCAAGGAGGGCGTCGAGCCCCAGTCCGAGACCGTGTGGCGTCAGGCCGACAAGTACGACGTCCCGCGCATCTGCTTCGTCAACAAGATGGACAAGCTGGGCGCCGACTTCTACTACACCGTCGACACCATCGTGAACCGCCTGGGCGCCAAGCCGCTCGTGCTGCAGCTCCCGATCGGCGCTGAGAGCGACTTCGTCGGCGTCGTCGACCTCATCCAGATGCGCGCACTGGTCTGGCCCGGTGACTCCAAGGGTGACGTGACCATGGGTGCCTCGTACGAGGTGCAGGAGATCCCCGCCGACCTTCAGGAGAAGGCCGAGGAGTACCGTCAGCAGCTGCTCGAGACCGTCGCCGAGACCGACGACGCCCTGCTCGAGAAGTTCTTCGGTGGCGAAGAGCTCACCATCGACGAGATCAAGGGCGCCATCCGCAAGATGGTCGTCGCCAACGAGATCTACCCCGTGCTCTGCGGCTCGGCATTCAAGAACCGCGGCGTGCAGCCGATGCTGGACGCGGTCGTCGACTTCCTCCCCAACCCCCTCGACGTCGGTGCCATCGAGGCGCACGACCCGAAGGACGAGGAGAAGGTCATCGAGCGTCACCCCGACGCCAACGATCCGTTCTCGGCGCTCGCCTTCAAGGTCGCGGTGCACCCGTTCTTCGGTCGCCTGACCTACGTGCGCGTGTACTCGGGTCACCTCGACTCCGGCTCCGCCGTGGTCAACTCGACCAAGGGCAAGAAGGAGCGCATCGGAAAGATCTTCCAGATGCACGCCAACAAGGAGAACCCGGTCGACTCGCTCACCGCGGGCAACATCTACGCCGTCATCGGCCTGAAGGACACCACCACCGGTGACACCCTCGCCGACCCGGCAGCCCCGGTCGTGCTCGAGTCGATGACGTTCCCGGAGCCGGTGATCGAGGTCGCCATCGAGCCGAAGACCAAGGCCGACCAGGAGAAGCTGGGTCTCGCGATCCAGAAGCTCGCTGAGGAGGACCCGACCTTCCGCACCGAGCTCAACCCCGAGACCGGTCAGACGACCATCAAGGGCATGGGCGAGCTGCACCTCGACATCCTCGTCGACCGCATGAAGCGCGAGTTCCGCGTCGAGGCGAACGTCGGAAAGCCCCAGGTGGCCTACCGCGAGACGATCAAGAAGATCGTCGAGAAGCACGACTACACCCACAAGAAGCAGACGGGTGGATCGGGTCAGTTCGCGAAGATCCAGTTCAACATCGAGCCGCTCGACCTCGACGGCGAGAAGACGTACGAGTTCGTGAACTCGGTCACCGGTGGCCGTATCCCGCGCGAGTACATCGGATCGATCGACGCTGGTTTCCAGGATGCGATGAACGTCGGCGTCCTGGCGGGCTACCCGATGGTGGGCGTCAAGGCGACCATCGTCGACGGTGCTGCTCACGACGTCGACTCCTCGGAGATGGCGTTCAAGATCGCCGGTTCCATGGGCTTCAAGGAAGCCGCACGTCGCGCCAACCCGGTGCTGCTCGAGCCGCTGATGGCGGTCGAGGTGCGTACTCCCGAGGAGTACATGGGCGATGTCATCGGCGACCTGAACTCGCGTCGTGGCCAGATCCAGTCGATGGAGGACGCCCAGGGCGTCAAGGTCGTGCGTGCATCGGTTCCGCTGTCGGAGATGTTCGGCTACATCGGTGACCTGCGCTCGAAGACCTCGGGTCGCGCCGTCTACTCGATGGAGTTCGACAGCTACGCTGAGGTTCCGCGCGCTGTTGCGGATGAGATCATCCAGAAGGCCAAGGGCGAGTAAGCCCTTCTCCGGGTCTTCGACAGGCTCAGCAGCCCAGCTGGGTTCCTGAGCCTGTCGAAGAGCCGGTACCCCACAACTTCACATTCACTCTCTACTAAACTGAGAAACCGAAATCCGTAGGGAGCCGGTCACAATCCAGTGCCCGGCCATCTCTACACGAACGTCCTGAGGAGGACCCAGTGGCCAAGGCCAAGTTCGAGCGGACCAAGCCGCACGTCAACATCGGAACGATCGGTCACGTCGACCACGGCAAGACCACGCTGTCTGCCGCGATCTCGAAGGTGCTTGCAGACAAGTACCCGTCGGCCACGAACGTCCAGCGTGACTTCGCGACGATCGACTCGGCTCCCGAGGAGCGTCAGCGCGGTATCACCATCAACATCTCGCACATCGAGTACGAGACCCCGAAGCGCCACTACGCGCACGTCGACGCCCCCGGCCACGCCGACTACGTCAAGAACATGATCACCGGTGCCGCTCAGATGGACGGTGCCATCCTCGTGGTCGCCGCCACCGACGGCCCGATGGCTCAGACGCGTGAGCACGTGCTGCTCGCCAAGCAGGTCGGCGTGCCGTACCTGATGGTCGCGCTGAACAAGTCGGACATGGTCGACGACGAGGAGATCCTGGAGCTCGTCGAGCTCGAGGTTCGCGAGCTGCTCTCGTCGCAGGGCTTCCCCGGCGACGACGCTCCCGTCATCAAGGTCTCGGCTCTCGGCGCCCTCAACGGCGAAGAGAAGTGGGTCGACTCGATCGTCGAGCTCATGCAGGCCGCTGACGACTCCATCCCGGACCCCGAGCGTGACCGCGACAAGCCGTTCCTCATGCCGATCGAGGACGTCTTCACGATCACCGGTCGTGGAACGGTCGTCACGGGCCGCGCCGAGCGTGGCACCCTTGCCATCAACTCCGAGGTCGAGATCGTCGGCATCCGTCCGACGCAGAAGACCACGGTCACCGGTATCGAGATGTTCCACAAGCAGCTCGACGAGGCATGGGCCGGCGAGAACTGCGGTCTGCTGCTCCGCGGCACCAAGCGCGAGGATGTCGAGCGCGGACAGGTCGTCGTGAAGCCGGGTTCGATCACCCCGCACACCAACTTCGAGGGCACTGCCTACATCCTCTCGAAGGACGAGGGTGGCCGTCACAACCCCTTCTACACGAACTACCGCCCGCAGTTCTACTTCCGCACCACGGACGTGACCGGCGTCATCTCGCTGCCCGAGGGCACCGAGATGGTCATGCCCGGTGACACCACCGACATGTCGGTCGAGCTGATCCAGCCGATCGCCATGGAAGAGGGCCTCGGCTTCGCGATCCGTGAGGGTGGCCGCACCGTCGGCGCCGGCACGGTGACCAAGGTCAACGCGTAAGCATCTGCTTCTCGAAAGAGGGGTCGGACCTTCGGGTCCGGCCCCTCTTTGCGTGCACTGCTGCAGGCCGCGCCGCAGCGAGCAGGCGGAGGACATCAGCGACAAGGTGCTCGACGAGATCGCCGACTTCGCGAAGAAGGTCGCTCCTGGAGCGGCGGAGCAGATCGACGACATCCGGGACAATGCCGACGGGGCCGTCGGCAACGAGTGACCGTCGCGGGCCAGTCCCGCACCGTCTAGGGGGTGCTGCGCATTCTGGCGCAGCACCCCTTTTCCGCGCCCGCGTGCGGTCGCGCCCCCTCGAAGCTCAGGATCACCTCAGCGGAAACCGTTGTCCCCCATTCGGGGGACAAGAGAAACCTCAGGGTTCGCGCGTGTCCCCCATTTGGGGGACACGCTCGTGTGACAATGGATGCAGCTTCACCGGAGTTCCTAGAGCCGCTGTCGCCCGCGTCGTCGGGGCCGGTTCCTCCGCGAAGCGCGCCATGGGGGCGCATCCACACAAGGGGAGTAATCGTCATGAACAAGACCACCAAGGGAACCATCGCCGTCGCGGCCGCCATCGCTCTGCTCATGGGCGGCGCGGGCACCCTCGCGTACTGGCAGGACTCGGCCACCGCCGCTGCGGCGACCATCACCACCGGCAAGCTCGACGTGGAGATCCCGAAGGGCTGCGAGTGGAAGGTCACGAATAGCGGCGCAAGCGCGACGATCAACAAGATCGCCGACTTCCGCATGGTGCCGGGCGACACCGTCACCTGCACGGTAGGGTTCAGCACCCTCGCCACGGGCGACAACCTCCAGGCCAAGGCTGAGATCGATTGGGCCGGCCACGGGGAGCTGCCTGCGGAGATGGTTGCGACGGCCTCCGGCACCTACAACAACGCAACGATCAACGCCCTCAGTTTCGATGTCGCCAAGGGCGCCGCGGGCGGGCAGTTCCTGTTCTCACTGAACTGGCCGCTCGGCACCACCCCGTCGCAGGCCGGCATGGGCAAGCAGATCGATCTCGCTGCGGCCACGGTCACCGTCTCGCAGAAGTGATCCGTCGAAGACCATGACCTCCCCTGCTCGCCGCCGGCCGCTCGGCGCGACGCTCCTCGTCACAGGAGCGGTCGTGCTGGCGGTCGTCGGTGCGCCGGGAACCATGGCGTTCCTCTCAGCGCAAGCAACCGTGCCGGGCGCCACAGCGATCACGACCGGAAGCGCCCAGCTGTCCATCAGTGCGGTCGCCGCTCAGAACGCCGACGCGGTGCATCCTGGCGGGCCGGCCACTCGACTGCACCCGACGGCTGCGCCGTTGGTCATCAACACCGGTACGGTACCGCTCGCCCTGTCGATCAGCCCGACGACGCCGGACGCTGCGGCGCCGCTCGCGCGCGCGATCCAGGTTCACGTCGCACTACAGGCCTCGCCCTCGTGCGCGACGACACCGCCGGCGGGTGCATGGGTCGGCGCGGTGGGGGCGAACAGCACGGTGCTCGCCGTGCTCGTGCCGCAGCAGTCGCTGACGCTGTGCGCGTGGCAGCAGCTGCCGGCCACCGCGTCTGCCGGCAGCCAGGGCCAGGCCGCGCCACTGACCCTCGTCCTCAACGGAGCCCAGCAATGAGCGTTCTCGGTTCACGCCGCTCCTGGGCGGCCGGGCTTGCCGCCGCCGTGCTCGTGGTCGTCGCTGCACCGACTGCGGCGTTCGCATATTGGACAGCTGCCGCTCAGACCGCCGCCAGCGCGCGCAGCGCATCGTTCGCGATAACGGGACCTTCCGACATGACCGCGACGCTGGGAGGCACAGCGGCGAACCTCGAGGGCTTCACGGGATCGAGACTGGTCGAGAGCACGATCAGCAATTCCGGGGGCGCACCCTGGGCCAGCGTGGACATCGCCCTGTCGTCGACGCAGGCGTTCGCATCGCCCGCTCTGGTCCGAACCCGTGTCGCCGTGGCGTCGGCTTCCGCGGCGTGTCCGGCGCCGACATCGGATGCCTACGTCGTCACTCCCGCCACCGGCACGGTGAACGTCGCCAGTCCGGCCGCGGCGCTCGCGCCGGGAAGCACGGCCAGAGTCTGCGTCGACGTCACCTATTCGCGCATGTCGCTGGTGAATCGGGGAACATCGGCGAAACTGACCGTCGTCGTCACTCCTCGTCTGCACAACTGGGCGGCCGCAGCGAAGCCGGCATCGCTGACGCTGAGTGCGCCGACAGCAGGAGTCGCTCAGTGCACCTCCGGCTCGGGAGCGCTGGGCAGTGCGAAGGTCTCGTTCATCGCACCGTCCACGGGCACATATCGCTTAGTCGTCAACGGCAGGGATGAAGCGTCGAGATCCTTCACCGCAGATGCCATCGCCATCTTCGAGCTCGGCGCGAAGTGGTTCGACTTGGCTGACAAGAGCGTGCTGGTCCAGTTCGAGGCGCCGTCCGGCACGCGCTCGAACATCGCCGACGCCAAAGTCAGCCGCAACTTCTTCGGAGCCGTCACTTGCGCGGGCTGAAACGCGGCACACTGTCCATCGCTCCCACGACCGCCGAGAGGAGATCCGAATGACCTTGCTGACACGAACCGCCGCACGCGAAGCCACGGCGGACGCGGGCCGATCGCCCCAGGCCGCAGCCCCCGAGCGGTGGTGGCGTCCGATCCTCGCAGGCTTCTCCTGGGCGCTGCTCGCCGCAGTCGTTGCGATCGCGGCCGCGGTCATCGTCGTTCCGACCCTCTTCGGCGCGAAGACGTTCGCCGTGCTCACCGGATCGATGGAGCCGACGTACCCGCCCGGCACCCTTGTCGTCGTGCAGCCCACGGCGAGCGATGAACTCCAGCTGGGCGACGTCATCACTTTCCAGCTGCGTTCGGGTGAGCCCCAGGTGGCCACGCATCGCATCGTCGGGGTCGGGTCGGATGCGACGGGGGACCGTCTGTTCGTGACGCGAGGTGACGCCAACAACGTCGATGACGAGACGCCCGTACGGCCGGTGCAGGTGGTCGGCAAACTCTGGTACTCGGTGCCGTACATCGGCTGGATCAACAACGTGTTCACCGGCGTCGCGCGCGCGTGGGTGCTGCCGGCCGTGGCAGCCGGGCTGTTCGGCTACGGCGTCGTGACGATCGTGAGAGGGCTGCGCGAGCGGACCGGCAAGGGCGTCGCCTCGACAGGCTCAGGATCTGCGCATCTTTGACCCCGCCGCCCCACGACGGTGCCGTCGGCTGTCATGCCGCGGGTTAGATTCGAGTAATGACGTTCCTGGCGTCGGATGCCCCGACCGCGCTGCGACACGTAGGCGACAGGGCTGTTCTGCTCAACCAGGTCCTGCTCGGCACCGCCGTGCTCCTCGCCGTGCTCCTCTCGCTCGCGATGGGAGCCGTCGTCGGGGTCGACGCCCTGATGCTCGGCCTGACGCTGATCTTCATCGCGACGGGGGCCGCGATCCTCGTCCCGTGGCAGCGCAGCCCGGTGGGACTCGTGCTGCTCCTGCCGCTGATCGACATCGGCGCGGTCATGCTGCTGACACTCTCGTCCCCGGCATCCGGATTCCCGCTGCTGTGGCTCTTCCCCGCGATGTGGGTCGGTTCGACGCTCGGCATGCTCGGAGTGGTCGGAGCGACCGTCGTGGTCACCATGCTCTACTGGGCGTCGATCGTCCTCGTCGACGCGCCTCCTCTGCTCTCGGCGTTCGTGGTGTTCCCGATCGTCGTCGCGGGACTGGCGACGATCGCCGCGGTCGCGTCGTGGAGATCCGGTGCGCAGCGCGTTGTGCTCGAGAAGCAGTCGCGTGAGCTGCGACGGGCAGTGGATCGCGCCAGAGGCCAGGAGGAGCTCGTCACCGAGGCGCTGGATGCCGTCGACTTCGGGCTCATCCGCCTGACGGCGAACGGCGATCAGGTCGTCGCGAATGAAGCCATGGCCCGTCTGCACTCCGCCATCGGCGACACCGACGTACTGCAGCCGTTCGCCTCGGACGGGCTGACCCCGCTCGCCGACGACGAGCTCCCTCTCGCCCGCGCGCGACGAGGGGAGGAGATCGACCGCACTCTCGTCTGGTTCGGCGCCCCCGGTGACCTCGCCCGCCGCTCGCTGCAGTTCAGCTCACGCCGTCTCACCGGGAAGAACATCATGCACGACGGGCTGATCGTGGTGGCCCAGGACACGACCGCGGAGGAGCTCGCGCTGCGCGCACGGGAAGACCTGATCGCATCCGTCTCGCACGAGCTGCGCACCCCGCTGACCTCGATCACCGGCTATGTCGAGTTGGTCCTCGACGATGAGACCCTCTCCGCCTCGTCGCGGCGCAGCCTCGAGGTCGTCGAGCGCAACGCCGCTCGGCTGCTCGCCATCGTGTCGGATCTCGTGGCCGCATCGGCGATGTCGCGCATGGGGGTGTCCCTGTCGATCAGACCCGAGCGCACCGACCTCACGGCGCTCGCCGCAGCCTCCATCGAGTCGGCGCTGCTGCCCGCGGCGGAACGCGGCATGGCCATCGAGATGCTCGCGGACGGCCCGGTCTGGGCCCACGTCGACGCGCACCGCATCCGTCAGGTGATCGACAACCTCGTCTCGAACGCGGTGAAGTACGGCAGAGACCGCGGTCGAGTCGAGGTCGAGGTGCGTGCTGAAGCCGATCGGGTGGCGCTTGCGGTTCGCGATGACGGACCGGGCATCCCCGCCGGCGAAGTGCCGCGACTGTTCGAGCGGTTCTTCCGCTCCGCGCTCGTCCGGCAGTCCGTGACGCACGGCAGCGGACTCGGCCTGTCGATCAGCCGCGACATCGTCGTGGCGCACAACGGCTCGCTCACGGTGAGCACTGTTCTCGGCGAGGGTGCCGAGTTCACGATGTCGCTGCCGTCGCCGGCAGCCCGGGAGGAGACCTGATGCAGCTGGATGCATACACCGTCAACGTCCTCGTGTCTGTCGCGGCGCTCTCCGCTGCGGTGATGTACCTGCTCGAGACCCTGCTGCGTCAGGAGAGCCGGGCAGGTCAGCTGTGGGCGGTGGCGTATCTGTTCGGCATCCTCACCGTGATCGCGTACCTGGTGTGGATGAAGGTCGACGAGCACCTTGTTCCGCTCGCCATCGGCAACGGGGCGCTGGTCGGCACTGTCGGATGCCTCTGGCTGGGATGCCTGCGGCACAACGCGCACCGTCTGCTGCGCCCGAGCATGATCGTCGCAGCCGCCGTCCTCATCTCGGTCGCCGCCGTCTTCGTCGAAGGCGCAGCAGCAGGTGAGTGGGCTGGCGCCGCCGCGACGTTCGCGGGCGTGGCCGTCTTCGCGCTGCTCGGCGCCGCCGAGTCACGACGCGGGCGCAACGGAGACACCCCTGAGACCATCGGCCTGACCGTCGTGCTGATCGTGGGCGGCATCTACTACGGCGCGCGCAGCGCGGTGTTCATGATCCTGGGCCCTGCCAGCGACGTCTTCCGCGCGTGGTTCGATTCGAGCAACACGGGGATCCTGACCATCGTGCTCCTGATCGTCGCGCTGGTCACGACGACCACGCTCCGCAACAACGCGGTCGTCTTCGGAGAGGGCAGCAGCGAACTGAGCCTGACGGGCGACGGCCTGCTGACCGCACGCTCGTTCTTCGTCATGGTGCAGCGGATCATCGAGGTCGACCGCGAAGAGGAGCGCACGCTGGGCGTGATCGCGTTCCGCGCCGACGACCTCCCGCAGATCGGCATCGCGTTCGGGGCGAGCGAGCAGGAGGCGGTTATGGCCCTGTGCCGCGAGTCGCTCCGGCGCTACGCGCCCGCGATGGCGCCGGTCGGCGAACTCGGACCGAACGCCCTCGGGCTCGCCGTCGAGGCCGAGTCGCCGTCTGCGGTGCGGCGGATGGCGAGCCGCATCCAGAGACGGATGCTCGATGATCTGGCCGATCGCGGCACTGCCGTGATCCCGGTGATCGGTGTCGGCGTCGCGGTCGCCGACACCTACGGCAAGGATGCACGCGCTCTGATCCGTGCGGCGTTCGACGCCGCGGGACGCGCGACCACGAGCCTCGACGCGTCGGTCGTGATCGCGGAATGAGAACCAGCGGCCGAAGCCGCTCAGACCGCCAGGCGGTAGCCGACCCCGCGCACCGTCTCGATCCACCGGGGCTGCGTGGCCGACTCGCCGAGCTTGCGCCGGAGGTTGGCGACGTGCACTTCGATGGCACGGACGTCGTGCTCGCTCACATAGCTTCCTCCCGCCATACGGTCACCGCGCAGCATCAAGGCGAGCACCTCCTTCGAGACCACGCGACGACCCGAGGTGAGCAGATCCCGGAGGATGTCGAACTCACTGCGGGTGAGCTCGAGCGATGTGTCGTCGGCGGTCACGAGACGCATCGCGGGATGCAGCCGGAGTCCTCTGTGCTCGACCCAGTCCTGTTCGTCGCCGCCGTCGTGCTGCGCGACGGGCGCCGACGCGCTGCCCGGGGCGCTGAGCGACCGCGGCCGGCGCAGCATGGCGTCGATGCGCGCCCGCAGCTCGCGCGGCCGGAACGGCTTGGTCAGATAGTCGTCGGCACCGGACTGCAGTCCCTGCACGGCGTCGATCTCCTCCGCCCGCGCGGTCAGCATGACGATGTAGGTGGTGCTGAACGCGCGGATGCGGCGCGCCGTCTCGAACCCGTCCATGCCGGGAAGACTCACGTCCAGCGTCGTGACGAGCGGGTGGTGTTCGTCGATCAGAGCGATGCCGTCGGCCCCGGTGCCCGCCACGAACACGCGGAACCCCGCCTGTTCGAGCACCTCGCGCACGAGTTCTCTGATGTCCGGATCGTCCTCGATCACCACCGCGTTCTGCGAATCTGCCACGTCGCCTCCCCATTGCCGGAACGATCTCCGGCGCCTGAGATGATAGCGCGAAAACGCATCTACCCGAGTAGCGGGTCGGGACACGCGACCGCGACACGCCCGGGTTTGCGGCACCGGAATCCGCGTGGCAGAATAGACAGGTTCCACATTTCTGCGCTCTTCGTGATGCGCGGAATCACTGTCACGACTGTGCATAGACGGCGACATCCCAAGGATGCTGCAGGGTTCTAGGCCGCGGGCAGCAGAACAACTCCCACTCGAAGACGCGAGCATCCGATGCTGGCGTCTTCATGGTGAAAAGAGAACAGCGGTGCGCAAGTGCCGAAGGCGCGACCAGCGCCATCGAGCGTCCAATGCCCCAGGGTCACCCGGCCCCGGACGGTACGACGCCTATAGAGAGAGAGCAGACAATGGCGGGACAGAAGATCCGCATTCGCCTGAAGTCGTATGACCACGAGGTCATCGACACGTCGGCACGAAAGATCGTCGACACCGTGACCCGTGCGGGCGCGACCGTCGTCGGCCCCGTGCCGCTTCCGACCGAGAAGAACGTCGTGTGCGTCATCCGGTCGCCCCACAAGTACAAGGACAGCCGCGAGCACTTCGAGATGCGCACCCACAAGCGTCTGATCGACATCGTCGACCCGACGCCGAAGGCCGTCGACTCGCTGATGCGTCTCGACCTGCCCGCCGATGTCAACATCGAGATCAAGCTCTGAGGTCCGCCATGGTTGACATCAACGCAAAGATTTCCAAGGGCATGCTCGGCACGAAGCTCGGCATGACCCAGGTCTGGAACGAGAACGGGAAGCTCATCCCCGTGACCGTCATCGAGCTGGCCCCGAACGTGGTCACCCAGGTTCGCACCCCCGAGAAGGACGGCTACAACGCCGTTCAGATCGCCTACGGCCAGATCGACCCCCGCAAGGTCAACAAGCCGCTGACCGCCCACTTCGAGGCTGCCGGCGTGACTCCGCGTCGCCACGTCACCGAGATCCGCACTGCGGACGCCGCTGACTACTCACTCGGCCAGGAGCTCACGCTCGACGCCGTGTTCGAGGCAGGCCAGCTGGTCGACGTCGTCGGCACCAGCAAGGGCAAGGGCACCGCCGGTGTCATGAAGCGTCACAACTTCGCCGGCGTCTCGGCCTCCCACGGCGCGCACCGCAACCACCGCAAGCCCGGCTCGATCGGCGCCTCGTCGACCCCCAGCCGCGTGTTCAAGGGCATGCGCATGGCCGGCCGCATGGGCGGCGAGCGCGTGACCGTCCTCAACCTCACGGTGCACGCCATCGACGCCGAGAAGGGACTCATGCTCGTCAAGGGCGCCGTCCCCGGCGCACGTGGTCGTATCGTGTACGTCCGCAACGCAGTGAAGGGTGCCTGATCCCATGGCTGACTCCACTCTGGCAATCGACGTCCTGTCGGTCGACGGCAAGAAGGCAGGCTCGGTCGAGCTGCCCGCCTCGATCTTCGACGTCGAGACCAACGTCCCGCTTATCCACCAGGTCGTCGTCGCGCAGCTCGCAGCCGCGCGTCAGGGCACCCACGCCACGAAGACTCGCGGCCAGGTGTCCGGCTCCGGCAGCAAGCCCTTCAAGCAGAAGGGCACGGGTAACGCCCGTCAGGGCTCGATCCGCATGCCGCAGCACCGCGGCGGTGGCACCGTCCACGGCCCGCAGCCGCGCGACTACTCGCAGCGCACCCCCAAGAAGATGATCGCCGCCGCCCTGCGTGGCGCACTGAGCGACCGTCTGCGCGGCGAGCGTCTGCACGCGGTCGAGGCCTTCGTCGCCGACAGCACCCCCTCGACCAAGGCTGCGGCCGGCCTGCTGGCCTCCGTCGCTCCGTCGAAGAACGTGCTGGTCGTCATCGAGCGCTCCGACGAGCTGACCACGAAGAGCGTCCGCAACCTCGCGAACGTTCACCTGATCAGCTTCGACCAGCTGAACGCCTACGACGTCGTCGTCTCCGACGACATCGTCTTCACCAAGGCCGCACTCGAGGGCTTCATCGCCTCGAAGACAGGCGCGACCGCAGAGGAGGTCTCGGCATGACCGAGCAGAACGTTCTCGCCACGGCCCTGAACAAGGACCCGCGCGACATCATCCTCGGACCGGTCGTGTCCGAGAAGAGCTACGGCCTGATCGATGAGGGCAAGTACACCTTCCTCGTCGACCCGCGCGCCTCGAAGACCGAGATCAAGCTCGCCATCGAGAAGATCTTCGGTGTCAAGGTGGCCTCGGTCAACACGATCAACCGCGTCGGCAAGGCCCGCCGCACCCGCTTCGGCACCGGCAAGCGCAAGGACACCAAGCGCGCGATCGTGTCTCTCAAGTCGGGTTCCATCGACATCTTCACGGCAGTCGGCTGACCGGGGGATAAGGACAGATAATGGCTATTCGCAAGTACAAGCCCACGACCCCGGGTCGCCGCGGTTCGTCGGTGGCCGACTTCGCCGAGATCACCCGATCGACGCCTGAGAAGTCGCTGCTGCGCCCGCTCTCCAAGACCGGTGGTCGCAACAACCAGGGCCGCATCACGACCCGTCACATCGGTGGTGGCCACAAGCGCCAGTACCGCGTCATCGACTTCCGTCGCAATGACAAGGACGGCATCAACGCCAAGGTCGCTCACATCGAGTACGACCCCAACCGCACCGCGCGCATCGCGCTGCTGCACTACTTCGACGGCGAGAAGCGATACATCCTCGCGCCGACGAAGCTGAAGCAGGGCGACGTCGTCGAGTCGGGTGCCGGCGCTGACATCAAGCCGGGCAACAACCTGCCGCTGAAGAACATCCCCACCGGTACCGTGATCCACGCGATCGAGCTGCGTCCCGGTGGCGGAGCGAAGATGGCCCGTTCGGCCGGCGCCTCGGTGCGTCTGGTCGCAAAGGACGGCCCCTACGCACAGCTGCGTCTGCCCTCGGGCGAGATCCGCAACGTCGATGCGCGCTGCCGCGCGACCATCGGCGAGGTCGGCAACGCCGAGCAGTCGAACATCAACTGGGGCAAGGCCGGCCGCAAGCGCTGGAAGGGCGTTCGCCCGACCGTCCGCGGTGTCGCCATGAACCCGGTCGACCACCCGCACGGTGGTGGCGAGGGCAAGACATCCGGTGGTCGTCACCCCGTCTCCCCGTGGGGCCAGGCTGAGGGTCGTACCCGTCACGCCAACAAGGAAAGTGACAAGTACATCGTCCGCCGCCGCAACGCCGGCAAGAAGCGCAAGTAGGAGTAGAGGAAGATGCCACGCAGTCTCAAGAAGGGCCCCTTCGTCGACGAGCACCTGCTTCGCAAGGTGGTCGGACAGAACGAGTCCGGTACGAAGAACGTCATCAAGACCTGGTCGCGTCGCTCGATGATCATCCCCGCAATGCTGGGACACACCATCGCTGTGCACGACGGTCGCAAGCACATCCCCGTGTTCGTGACCGAGACCATGGTCGGCCACAAGCTGGGCGAGTTCGCGCCCACCCGCACCTTCCGCGGCCACGAGAAGGACGACAAGAAGGGCCGTCGCCGCTGACGCGGTGACGCTCTGGACAGAAACAGAGGAGGAGAACAATGGTGGAATCCATCGCACGCGTCAAGCACATCCGCGTGACCCCTCAGAAGGCTCGTCGTGTCGTCGCGCTCATCAAGGGCAAGCAGGCGCAGGAAGCACTGGCCATTCTGAAGTTCGCACCGCAGGGTGCCAGCGAGCCGATCTACAAGCTCGTGCACTCCGCCATCGCCAACGCGTCGGTCAAGGCCGACCGTGACGGCGAATTCCTGGACGAGCAGGACCTGTACGTGAAGAACGCGTACGTCGACGAGGGCACGACGCTCAAGCGTTTCCGCCCCCGTGCTCAGGGTCGTGCCTCGCAGATCAAGAAGCGCACGAGCCACATCACGGTCGTGCTGGCCACCCCGGAGGTCGCTGAGGCGGCCGCACCGGCGGCCAAGACGAAGAAGGCGAGCAAGTAATGGGCCAGAAGGTCAACCCGTACGGCTTCCGCCTCGGCATCACCACGGACCACGTGTCGCGTTGGTTCTCGGACTCGACGAAGCCGGGCCAGCGTTACGCCGACTACGTCGCCGAGGACATCAAGATCCGTCGTCTGCTGCAGACGCAGCTCGACCGCGCCGGCGTCTCGAACATCGAGATCGAGCGCACCCGCGACCGCGTGCGTGTGGACATCCACACCGCACGTCCGGGCATCGTCATCGGCCGCCGCGGCGCCGAGGCCGAGCGCATCCGCGGTGATCTCGAGAAGCTCACCGGCAAGCAGATCCAGCTGAACATCCTCGAGGTCAAGAACCCCGAGGCCGACGCTCAGCTCGTCGCGCAGGGCATCGCCGAGCAGCTCTCTGCTCGCGTGGCGTTCCGCCGCGCGATGCGCAAGGGTCTGCAGGGCGCTCAGCGCGCCGGCGCCAAGGGCATCCGCATCCAGGTCTCCGGCCGCCTCGGCGGCGCGGAGATGAGCCGCTCGGAGTTCTACCGCGAGGGTCGTGTGCCGCTGCACACGCTGCGCGCGAACATCGACTACGGCTTCTACGAGGCGAAGACCACCTTCGGCCGCATCGGCGTGAAGGTCTGGATCTACAAGGGCGACCTCACCAACAAGGAGCTTGCTCGCGAGCAGGCCAACCAGAAGCCTTCGCGCGAGCGTGGCGACCGTCGTGGCCCCCGTGGCGACCGCGGTGACCGTCGCAACGAGGCTCCCGTCGCAGAAGGAGCGTCTGCCTGATGCTTATCCCTCGCAAGGTCAAGTACCGCAAGCAGCACCACCCGAAGCGTTCGGGCCAGGCCACAGGCGGCACCAAGGTGTCGTTCGGTGAGTACGGCATCCAGGCGCTGACCCCCGCCTACGTGACCAACCGTCAGATCGAGTCCGCTCGTATCGCGATGACCCGTCACATCAAGCGTGGCGGAAAGGTGTGGATCAACATCTACCCCGACCGTCCGCTCACCAAGAAGCCCGCTGAGACCCGCATGGGTTCGGGTAAGGGCTCGCCCGAGTGGTGGGTCGCCAACGTCAAGCCGGGCCGTGTCCTCTTCGAGGTCGCGGGCGTCAATGAGGAACTCGCTCGCGAGGCCCTCACCCGGGCCATTCACAAGCTGCCGCTCAAGGCACGCATCATCAAGCGCGAGGAGGGCGACGCGTAATGGCGATCGGCACCAAGGAGCTCGCACCGAGCGAGCTCGACACGTTCGAAGACCAGCGCCTCGTCGAGGAGCTGCGCAAGGCCAAGGAGGAGCTGTTCAACCTCCGTTTCCAGTCGGCCACCGGCCAACTGGAGAGCCACGGCCGCATCCGCGCCGTCAAGCGCGACATCGCGCGCCTTTACACCGTGATCCGCGAGCGCGAGCTGGGCATCCGTGCGACGCCCGCTCCGGTCGAGGCTCCCGCGAAGGCGAAGAAGAGCAAGGCCAAGAAGGCGGATGCCGCTGACGAGGCCGCTCCGAAGGAGGAGGCCGAGTAATGGCTGAGAAGAAGGCTGCTGACGCCGTGGAGCACGGCGAGCACGATGTCCGCGACGCAGGCGCGCGTGGATACCGCAAGTCGCGCCGTGGCTACGTCGTGAGCGACAAGATGGACAAGACCATCGTCGTCGAGGTCGAGGACCGCGTGAAGCACCCGCTTTACGGCAAGGTCATCCGCGTCACCTCGAAGGTCAAGGCGCACGATGAGAACAACACCGCCGGCATCGGCGACCTCGTTCTCATCAACGAGACCCGCCCGCTGAGCGCCACCAAGCGCTGGCGTCTGGTGGAGATCCTGGAGAAGGCCAAGTGATCCAGAACGAGTCCCGCGTCAAGGTCGCCGACAACACCGGCGCCAAGGAGCTGCTCACGATCCGCGTTCTCGGTGGCTCCAGCCGCCGGTACGCCGGTCTGGGCGACACCATCATCGCGACCGTCAAGGACGCGATCCCCGGCGGCAACGTCAAGAAGGGCGATGTGGTCAAGGCCGTCATCGTCCGCACAGTCAAGTCGACGCGTCGTGCCGACGGTTCGTACATCAAGTTCGACGAGAACGCCGCCGTCATCCTGAAGAACGACGGGGAGCCCCGCGGCACCCGCATCTTCGGACCGGTCGGCCGTGAGCTTCGCGACAAGAAGTTCATGAAGATCGTCTCGCTCGCCCCGGAGGTCATCTGATCATGGCGAAAATCAAGAAGGGTGACCTGGTTCAGGTCATCAGCGGCCGCAAGCAGGACAAGGGCGGCGACCGCGGCAAGCAGGGCAAGGTCCTCGACGTCCTCGTCGGGCAGAACCGCGTTGTGGTGGAGGGCGTCAACTTCGTCACCCGCCACGCCCGTGTCGGCCAGACCCAGCGCGGCACCAAGACCGGTGGCATCGAGACCGTCGAGGCCCCGATCCACATCTCCAACGTCGCTCTCGTCGACCCCTCGACCAAGAAGCCGACCCGCGTCGGACACCGCGTCGAGGAGCAGGTCAAGGACGGCGTGAAGCGCACGGTCCGCGTGCGCTACGCGAAGAAGTCAGGTAAGGACCTCTGATGGCAACGGCAACTGCTGCTGAGACTGGCAAGACCCAGCCTCGCCTGAAGCAGAAGTACAACACCGAGATCAAGAAGGCTCTGCAGGAGGAGTTCGGCTACTCGAACGTCATGCAGATCCCCGGCCTGGTCAAGGTCGTCGTCAACACCGGTGTCGGTGAGGCGGCTCGTGACTCCAAGGTGATCGAGGGCGCGATCGACGATCTCACCAAGATCACCGGTCAGAAGCCCATCGTCACGAAGGCCCGCAAGTCCATCGCGCAGTTCAAGCTGCGCGAGGGCCAGGCCATCGGCGCGCACGTCACCCTCCGTGGCGACCGCGCGTGGGAGTTCGTCGACCGTCTCGTCAACCTGGCGCTGCCGCGCATCCGCGACTTCCGCGGTCTGTCGGCCGACCAGTTCGACGGCAACGGCAACTACACCTTCGGTCTCCAGGAGCAGAGCGTGTTCCACGAGATCGATCAGGACAAGATCGACCGCGTCCGCGGCTTCGACATCACCGTGGTCACGACGGCCAAGACGGACGACGAGGGTCGCGCTCTCCTGCGTGCGCTCGGCTTCCCGTTCAAGGCCGCCGACGCCCCGGCGTAACACCTCGACAGGCTCAGTGGCCCCTGTGGGTCGCTGAGCCTGTCGAAGTGCCCGTACAATTGAAGATTGTGCGTCCGCTCGGGCGCGACTCTCATCGAAGGCCGCCTGTCGTGTAACGGCAGCCGGAACCTCATGATCTAAGGAATCCACTATGACGATGACAGACCCGGTCGCAGACATGCTGACCCGTCTGCGCAACGCGAACTCGGCGCACCACGACTCCGTGACCATGCCGTCGAGCAAGCTCAAGACGAACATCGCCGAGATCCTCCAGCAGGAGGGCTACATCGCCGGCTTCGAGGTCACCGACGCCCGCGTCGGCAGCGACCTCACCCTCTCGCTCAAGTACGGTGCCAACCGTGAGCGCTCCATCGCCGGCATCAAGCGCGTGTCGAAGCCCGGTCTGCGCGTGTACGCGAAGTCGACCGAGCTGCCCAAGGTCCTCGGTGGCCTCGGCGTTGCCATCCTGTCCACCTCCTCCGGTCTTCTCACCGACCGTCAGGCTGAGCAGAAGGGCGTGGGCGGAGAAGTTCTCGCCTACGTGTGGTGATCTGACATGTCGCGAATCGGACGACTTCCCATCGACATCCCCTCCGGCGTGACCGTCTCGGTCGACGGCCGCGAGGTCGCAGTCAAGGGGCCCAAGGGCGAGCTCTCGCTCACCCTGGCCAACCCCATCGAGGTCACGGTCGAGGAGAACCAGGTTCTCGTCACCCGCCCGGACGACGAGCGCGAGTCGCGCTCGCTGCACGGTCTGACCCGAACCCTCATCAACAACAACATCGTCGGCGTCACCCAGGGCTACACCAAGGGCCTCGAGGTCGTCGGCACCGGTTACCGCGTGCAGCAGAAGGGCAACTCGATCGAGTTCGCACTCGGCTTCTCGCACCCGGTCCTGGTCGACCCGCCCGCAGGCATCACCCTGACGGTCGAAGGCACCAACAAGGTGACCGTGAGCGGCATCGACAAGCAGGCTGTCGGCGAGGCCGCTGCCAACATCCGTAAGATCCGCAAGCCCGAGCCGTACAAGGGCAAGGGCGTGCGCTACGCCGGCGAGGTCGTGCGTCGCAAGGCCGGAAAGGCTGGTAAGTAACCATGGCTGTGAAGTCCAAGTCCGCCGCCCGCGCGCGTCGCCACGCACGTCTTCGCAAGAAGATCGTCGGCTCCGACGTCCGCCCGCGTCTCGTCGTCAACCGCTCCGCGCGCCACGTGTTCGTGCAGCTCGTCGACGACGCCAAGGGCCACACGGTGGCATCCGCTTCCACGCTCGAGACCGAACTGCGCTCCTTCGACGGTGACAAGACCGCCAAGGCCCGCAAGGTCGGCGAGCTCGTCGCTGAGCGCGCGAAGGCCGCCGGCGTTTCCGAGGCAGTGTTCGACCGTGGCGGCAACCGCTACGCCGGTCGTGTCGCCGCCATCGCCGATGGCGCCCGTGAAGGGGGGCTGGCACTGTGAGTGACATCAAGGAGAACGAAGTGACCGAAACCGCTCCTGCCGAGGCTCAGGCCGAGCCGCAGCGTGAGCAGCGCGACAACCGCCGTGGCGGTCGCGACCGTGGCCAGAGCCGCGACCGCAACTCGCGCGATCGCGGGGACAACCAGTTCCTGGAGCGCGTCGTCACCATCAACCGCGTCTCGAAGGTCGTGAAGGGTGGTCGTCGCTTCAGCTTCACCGCTCTCGTGGTCGTCGGTGACGGCAACGGTCTGGTCGGCGTCGGCTACGGCAAGGCCCGCGAGGTGCCCCTGGCGATCTCGAAGGGTGTCGAAGAGGCCAAGCGCAACTTCTTCCGCGTTCCGCGCGTCGGCTCGACCATCCCGCACCCCGTGCAGGGTGAGGCCGCTGCAGGCGTCGTTCTGCTGCGTCCGGCCGCTGCCGGTACCGGTGTCATCGCCGGTGGTCCGGTGCGTGCCGTGCTCGAGTGCGCCGGCATCCACGACGTCCTGTCGAAGTCGCTCGGCTCGTCGAACACGATCAACATCGTGCACGCCACGGTCGAGGCTCTGCAGGGTCTCGAGGAGCCGCGCGCCGTCGCCGCTCGTCGTGGCCTCGACTACGACGCCGTCGTGCCGGAGATCATCATCCGCAACGAGGCGAAGGCCGCTGCCGCCGCCGCGCAGAAGGTAGGTGCCTGATGGCTGAGCGCCTCAAGGTCACGCAGATCAAGTCCAAGGTGAGCGAGAAGCAGAACCAGCGCGACACGCTGCGTTCGCTCGGTCTCAAGCGGATCGGCGACTCGGTCGTTCGTCCCGACGACGCTCAGACCCGCGGCTACGTCCGCGCCGTCGCGCACCTCGTCAAGGTTGAGGAGATCGACTAATGGCTGAGAAGAACGAAACCGTCGAGGCTGAGAAGGCCCCGAAGACCGCTGCCAAGAAGCCGGCTGCCGCGAAGGCCGCTCCGGTCAAGGCCGCCGACAAGAAGGCACCGGCCAAGAAGGACGCCGACGCCCCGGCTTCGCGTCCGACCGTGCTGAAGGTGCACCACCTGCGTCCCGTTCCCGGCGCTCACACCGCGAAGACCCGTGTCGGTCGCGGTGAGGGCTCGAAGGGCAAGACCGCCGGTCGTGGAACCAAGGGCACCAAGGCGCGCAACACCGTGCGCCTCGGCTTCGAGGGTGGGCAGATGCCGCTGCACATGCGCACCCCGAAGCTGCGCGGGTTCAAGAACCCGTTCCGCGTCGAGTACCAGGTCGTGAACCTGGCCAAGCTCGCTGAGCTGTACCCCCAGGGTGGCGATGTCACCGTCAGCGACCTGGTCGCCAAGGGTGCCGTGCGCAAGAACGAGAAGGTCAAGGTCCTCGGTGACGGCGACATCTCGGTCAAGCTGACCGTGTCAGTCGACAAGGTCTCCGGCAGCGCCGAGCAGAAGATCGTCGCCGCCGGCGGTTCGGTCAACTGATCAAGCCGCGGTGAACGCTGGGAGGGGTCGGAGATCGTCCGGCCCCTCCTTTGCGTTACCCTGGACTTTCGGCCGTCCTTCCACGTTCGGCAATCCCTTCAGGAGGAACGCCCTTGTTTAGCGCCATCGCGCGAATCTTCCGCACGCCTGACCTGCGGCAGAAGATCCTTTTCACCATCGGCATCATCGCTCTGTACCGTCTGGGCTCGAATGTGCCGGCTCCGTTCGTGAACTTCCCGAACGTCGAGGAGTGCCTCGCTGCCAACGCCGGCACCGACGGCCTGCTCGGACTCGTAAACCTCTTCTCCGGCGGTGCGCTGCTGCAGCTGTCGATCTTCGCCCTCGGCGTGATGCCGTACATCACCGCGACGATCATCACCCAGCTGCTGCGTGTCGTCATCCCGCACTTCGAGACCCTCCACCAGGAGGGCCAGGCCGGCCAGAGCAAGCTCACCCAGTACACCCGCTACCTCACGATCGCACTCGCACTGCTGCAGTCCGCGACCGTGGTGACGGTGGCGCGCAGCGGCCAGCTGTTCGGCCAGACCGATGTCGCCGCCTGCAACAACCTGCTGACCAACGACGTGTGGTGGGCACAGGCGCTCATCATCATCGCGATGACCGCAGGCACCGGCCTCATCATGTGGATGGCCGAGCTCGTCACCGAGCGCGGCATCGGCAACGGCATGTCGCTGCTCATCTTCACCTCGATCGCCGCGACCTTCCCGTCGTCGATGTGGGCCATCTGGGAGGCGAAGGGCTTCGAGACCTTCCTCCTGGTGATGCTCATCGGCATCGTGGTGATGTCGCTGATCGTGTACGTCGAGCAGTCGCAGCGTCGCGTGCCCGTGCAGTACGCCAAGCGCATGGTCGGCCGTCGCACCTACGGCGGCACGAACACCTACATCCCGATCAAGGTCAACATGGCCGGCGTGATCCCGATCATCTTCGCCTCGTCGCTGCTGTACGTGCCGATGCTGATCGCGCAGTTCAACACGCCCGCCGACGGCAGCGAGCCGCCCGCGTGGGTCGCCTGGGTGCTGGCGAACATGGCATCCGGCGACCAGCCGCTGTACATGGCCGCGTACTTCCTGCTGATCATCGGCTTCACCTACTTCTACGTCGCGATCACGTTCAACCCGGTCGAGGTCGCCGACAACATGAAGAAGTACGGCGGGTTCATCCCGGGCATCCGCGCCGGTCGCCCCACAGCGGAATACCTCGATTACGTCATCACCCGCATCACGTTCCCCGGTTCTCTCTACCTGGGCCTCGTCGCGCTGATCCCGCTGATCGCGCTGGCGACGGTGCAGGCCAACCAGAACTTCCCGTTCGGTGGCGCCTCGATCCTGATCATCGTGGGTGTCGGTCTCGAGACGGTGAAGCAGATCGACGCGCAGCTGCAGCAGCGCCACTACGAAGGGCTCCTCCGATGACGTCTTCCGCACGACTGCTGATCGTCGGGCCGCAGGGCTCCGGCAAGGGCACCCAGGGCATCCGCGTCGCCGAGGCACTGAACATCCCCGTCGTCTCGACCGGTGACATGTTCCGTGCGAACATCAAAGAGGGCACCGAGTTGGGGCAGAAGGTCACCGCGATCCTCGACGCCGGTGACCTGGTGCCCGACGAGCTCACCAGCGAGATCGTGCGCGACCGCCTGTCGCAGGACGACGCCCAGGGCGGATTCCTGCTCGACGGCTACCCCCGCAACACGGCGCAGTTGCACCACCTCGATGCGTTCCTCGGCGAGCACGACGCGTCGCTCGACGCAGTGATCCTGCTCGACGTTCCCCGCGAGGAGAGCATCGCTCGCCTCAGCCTGCGTGCCGTGGAGCAGGGCCGCTCGGACGACACCGACGAGGCCATCGCGCACCGTCTCGACATCTACGAGCACGAGACCGCTCCGATCATCTCGGTGTACGAGCAGCGCGGCATCGTCGATCGCATCGACGGCGTCGGCTCCCTCGACGAGATCTCCGAGCGCATCTCGTCGGCCCTCGCCGCACGCGGCATCGGGCAGCTGGTCTGACCCCTCGATGTTCCGCAAGTCGATCTACAAGACACCGGCGCAGCTGCGTTCGATGCTCGAGCCGGGGCTGATCACCGCCGCGGCTCTCGACGCGATCCGCCCTCTGGTGCGGGCGGGGGTCACGACCGCGGAACTGGATGCCGTGGCCGAGCGCACCATCCTCGATCGCGGCGCCGAGTCGAACTTCAAGCTTGTGCGCGGGTACCGCCACACGACGTGCATCTCGGTCAACGAGCAGGTCGTGCACGGCATCCCCGGTGACCGGGTGCTCGAGCCGGGCGACATCGTCTCGATCGACTGCGGAGCGCAGTACCAGGGCTGGAACGGCGACAGCGCCGTGACGTTCGTGGTGCCCGACGACTCGCGTCCCGAGTTGGTGGCGCGCCGCGAGGAGCTCTCCCGGGTCACTGAGGGCTCGCTGTGGGCGGGGGTCGCAGCCATGGCATCCGCGGCGCACATCGGCGATCTCGGAGCGGCGATCCAGGAGTACATCGAAGCGCAGGGTCCCTCCCGTCCTTCGACAGGCTCAGGAACCCAACCTCAGCCGTACGGCATCCTGCGCGAGTACGTCGGCCACGGCATCGGACGCAGGATGCACGAGGCGCCCAGCGTGTTCAACTACCGCACGCCTGATGCCGGCGCCGAGATCCGACCTGGACTGGTGCTCGCCATCGAGCCGATGGTCACGGCCGGGGGAGAGGCGACGTTCATCGAGGACGACGACTGGACGGTCTCGACCGTCGACGGCTCGGACGGCTCGCACTGGGAGCACAGCGTCGCCCGCCACGAGGGCGGCATCTGGGTGCTCACCGCGCCCGACGGCGGCGCCGCGGGCCTCGCGCCCTTCGGCATCACCCCCGTCCCGATCGCCTAGCCGCCGCGCCCGACGGCCGTCCTGCCGCGCTTGCGAGACTTGCGTTCCCGCACGAGACAGCCCTCCCTGAGATCTGTCCCGTGCTGGAACTCAAGTCTCACGAACGATTGCGGCGATCGCGAAGGCTGTGCGCCAGCGTCGCGAGCATGGCCGACTGGATCGGATGTCTGCGCTCCAGTCCCGCGCCCCGGAGGGCGGCGACAAGGGGCTCGACCTTCCCGGCATCCGCGAGATCCCACCGGGCGAAGGGATGCCCGTGCCGACGCAGCCGGTCTTCCCGGCGTTTCTCTTGGCGGAGGTTCGCCGCCGCCTTCTCCGGCTACTCGGAGCGCGTACTGCTCCCAGGGTTTCAGTGTCAGGTAGGGCTTGCGCGGCGCATACAGTCCGCGGCGCACGACCATGTGAGTCGCGCCGCTGATCCTCACACCGAGCATTCGAGCCTCCTCCCGGGTGATCAGGGGAAGCGGCGGCGTCAGCACGGCGCGGAGGAAATGCAGGAAACGCGGGCGGGTCGGACCGGCGGGTTCACATGGCAGGCATAGCGTGCACGCGGCAGAATGGGGGGCGACAATTTTGTGCTGAAGATCGGACTGTCATGGCCCACGCCCAGAGCAAGCCCAACTGGTTCGCCATCGGAATCTCCATCGCCGTCGTCGTCGTGCTGGTCGCGCTGGGGGCGGTCGTCGTCTGGCTGAACAACCAGGCCACCGATGCAGGGCCGGCGCCGACGGGCGACATCGTCAACTCCGAGACGGGTGCCATCACGGTCGGAGAGGGCGAGGATGTCGTCGCGACCTACCTCGACTTCATGTGCCCGGCGTGCAACTCGTTCGAGCAGGCGTACGGCCAGCAGTTGCAGGAGGCCGCCGCCGCCGACAAGCTGACTCTCGAGATCCACCCCATCGCGATCCTCGACCACCTCTCGCAGGGCACGGAGTACTCGTCGCGTTCCGCCGCAGCCATGTACTGCGTCGCCGAGAACAACTCCGACAAGGCGCTCGACTTCCTGAATGCGCTGTTCGCGAACCAGCCTGAAGAGAACTCGACCGGCCTGACCGACGATCAGCTCAAGCAGATCGCCGACCAGGTCGGCGCCGACAAGGCGGCGGGGTGCATCGACGACGGCACGTACCTGAAGTACGGCGCTGCGCAGGCGAAGGCGCACGAGATCAAGGGCACACCGACGATCGAGATCAACGGCAAGCGGCTCGACATCAGCGAGATCAACACCGAGCTCCCGAAGGTGCTGCCCTGATCGAGGGCGGCTCCATTTGCCGCAGCGCCGCAAAGGGTATATCTTAGTTCCTTGGTGCCTTGTGCCTTATTCCGGCGTGTCCGAACGGGCTGCACCACATTCATCACCCACCCACCGCAGATCGGCCGATCTGCAGAAGCGTCAGCGAGGCTATGGCTAAGAAAGACGGTGTCATCGAGATCGAGGGCGTCATTTCCGAGGCGCTGCCCAATGCGATGTTCCGCGTTGAGCTCAGCAACGGACACAAGGTGCTCGCCACGATCTCCGGAAAGATGCGGCAGAACTACATCCGCATCATCCCCGAGGACCGCGTGGTCGTGGAGCTCTCGCCCTACGACCTGACCCGCGGTCGAATCGTCTACCGTTACCGCTGATCGGCCGAGAAGTAACGGCCTGCCCTGCGGGGCGGCACGAAGACAGCGAACAGGAAGCATCATGAAGGTCAACCCCAGCGTCAAGCCCATCTGCGACCACTGCCGCGTGATCCGTCGTCACGGTCGCGTCATGGTCATCTGCAAGTCGAACCCGCGTCACAAGCAGCGCCAGGGCTGAGCAGGGGTCGGACCGCGTGCTTCGGCATCCGGCCCGGCAACTGAAGAACTGAATATCGAGAACAGGCAGCATCGGATGCTCCGGCAGGCTCTGACCCTTCGACAGGCTCAGGGACCCAAGGAGCGGACACCTCGGGGCGGAGGCCCGGGACCGGATGCTGCTCCACACCTCCACAACACTCCAGGAGAACCGCATGGCACGTCTTGCCGGCGTTGACATCCCGCGCGACAAGCGCGTGGTGATCGCCCTCACCTACATCTACGGCATCGGCCGCACCCGCTCCGTCGAGATCCTGCAGGCGACCGAGATCGACGAGTCGATCCGCGTCAAGGACCTCACCGACGAGCAGCTCGTCGCATTGCGCGACCACATCGAAGGCAACTACAAGGTGGAGGGTGACCTGCGCCGCGAGGTCGCCGCAGACATCCGCCGCAAGGTCGAGATCGGCTCCTACGAGGGTCTGCGTCACCGCCGCGGCCTTCCGGTCCGCGGTCAGCGCACCAAGACCAACGCGCGTACCCGCAAGGGCCCGAAGCGCACCGTCGCCGGCAAGAAGAAGGCCCGCTAAGCGGCCAGGGAATAGGAGAACACTTTCATGGCTGCACCCAAGGCCGCCGCGCGCAAGCCGCGCCGCAAGGAAAAGAAGAACATCGCGCTGGGCCAGGCCCACATCAAGTCGACGTTCAACAACACCATCGTCTCGATCACCGACCCGTCCGGCGCTGTCATCAGCTGGGCCTCGTCGGGTGGCGTGGGCTTCAAGGGCTCGCGCAAGTCGACGCCGTACGCCGCCGGCATGGCCGCGGAGTCCGCTGCCCGCCAGGCAGCAGAGCACGGCGTCAAGAAGGTCGACGTCTTCGTGAAGGGTCCGGGCTCAGGCCGCGAGACCGCGATCCGCTCGCTGCAGGCCGCCGGCCTCGAGGTGGGGTCCATCCAGGACGTCACGCCTCAGGCGCACAACGGCTGCCGCCCGCCGAAGCGCCGTCGCGTCTGATCTCGCGCTCTGCCCTTCCTGAGCCGCGAGGCTGGGGAAGGGCAGACTCGCCCCCAGATTTTCCACAACTTCAGACCTCACCCCACACATGTCATATAGCGGGCATGTGATCGAAAGGAACACATAGTGCTCATCGCACAGCGTCCCACTCTCACCGAGGAGAAGATCTCCGAGAACCGCAGCCGGTTCGTCATCGAGCCGCTGGAGCCCGGTTTCGGATACACGATCGGCAACGCGCTGCGTCGCAGCCTGCTGTCGTCGATCCCCGGCGCGTCGGTCACCACCATTCGCATCGACGGCGTGCTGCACGAGTTCAGCACGATCCCCGGCGTGAAGGAGGATGTCACCGAGATCATCCTCAACATCAAGCAGCTGGTGGTCTCCAGCGAGCGCGACGAGCCCATCACCGCGTACCTGCGCAAGACGGGTGCCGGCGAGGTCACCGCGGCCGACATCTCCGCCCCCGCGGGTGTCGAGGTGCACAACCCCGACCTGGTCATCGCGACGCTCAACGACACCGCTCGCTTCGAGCTCGAGCTGACCATCGAGCGTGGCCGCGGCTACGTCTCGGCGTCGCAGAACCGCAACGAGTACGCCGAGGCCGGCCAGATCCCGGTCGACTCGATCTACTCACCGGTGCTCAAGGTCAGCTACCGCGTCGACGCCACCCGTGCGGGTGAGCGCACCGACTTCGACAAGCTCGTGCTGGACGTCGAGACCAAGGCCTCGATCCTCCCGCGCGACGCCGTCGCATCCGCAGCCAAGACCCTCACCGAGCTGTTCGGCCTCGCCCGCGAGCTGAACGTCGAGGCCGAGGGCATCGAGATCGGCCCCGCGCCGGTCGAGGCTGTGCTCTCCAGCGAGCTCTCCATGCCGATCGAGGACCTCGATCTGTCGGTGCGCTCGTACAACTGCCTCAAGCGCGAGGGCATCAACACCGTCTCGGAGCTGGTCGCCCTTTCCGAGACGCAGCTGATGAACATCCGCAATTTCGGACAGAAGTCGGTCGACGAGGTGCGCGACAAGCTCGTCTCGCTCGGTCTGTCGCTGAAGGATTCGGTGCCCGGTTTCGACGGCGCCCACTTCTACAGCGCAGGCGAAGACGAGTCCTTCTGAACCCCGACATCTTTCTGACCAGGAGCTAGACGAATATGCCCAAGCCCACCAAGGGTCCCCGCCTCGGAGGCGGCCCCGCACACGAGCGCCTTCTTCTCGCGAACCTCGCGGCAGCGCTCTTCATCCACAAGTCGATCAAGACGACCGAGACCAAGGCGAAGCGCCTGCGTCCGCTCGCCGAGCGCCTGATCACGCTCGGCAAGCGCGGCGACCTGCACGCGCGCCGTCGTGCGCTCACCGTGCTGCGTTCCAACAAGGACGCCGCGCACGTGCTGTTCAACGAGATCGCGCCGCTGGTCGCCGACCGTCAGGGTGGCTACACCCGCATCACGAAGGTCGGCAACCGCAAGGGTGACAACGCCCCCATGGCCGTGATCGAGCTCGTCCTCGAGCCTGTCACCCCGAAGAAGAAGGCTGCGAAGCCGGCCGCCAAGGCCGAGGCACCCAAGGCCGAGAAGGCCGAGAAGGTCGAGGAGGCTCCCGTCGAGGAGACCACCGAGGCTCCGGTCGAGTCGGCTGAGGAGACCACCGAGGCTCCCGCCGAGGAGAAGGCCGAGTAAGACCTTCCCCGGATCGAAGAAGCCCGCCGCCCCTCACGGGTGGCGGGCTTCTTCGTCGCCCGACCGGATGCCCGCGACGGGCGTCCCCGGCACACGTCCGACGCTCCGGCGGGCGACCTCAGTCGCGCGCGCCCTCCGTCGCCGCGTCGATCATCCGGTACCGGGTGCCGGGGCGGCCCTTCGTCGAGTAGTCCAGGGTACGCACCGCGCGACCCGTGCTCGCCAGGTGCTCGAGGTAGCGGCGTGCGCTCACCCGCGACATCCCGAGCACGTCGCCGAGCTCGGCGGCTGACGTGTCGGGGTGCTCATCCAGCGCGGTGACGACGCGGTCGAGCGTCTCGGCGCTCAGACCCTTGGGAAGGCCGACTCGACGACGGAACGCGATGATGGCATCCGCGGCCTCCACCCGGCGCACGACGTCGTGCAGCTCGGTGTGATCGCGCAGCAGCATGGTGGCGTCCACCGCCTCCCCGTCGACCCGCGCACCGGTGCCGCGAGCCACCAGCACGTGGCTGCCGACGATCACCGGATGCCCGGCATCCTCCCCATCGCGCAGCACGGCGAGCAGCTCGTCGTCGAGCACATCCGCCGCCCGTGCGCCGGTGAGATCGCCGACATCCACCCCCAGCAGGCGAGCCGCGGCGTCATTGGCCAGGGTGATCGTGCCCGAGGCGTCGACCGTGATCACACCCTCGCTGAGGCCGTGCAGCGTCGTCTCCTGGTTGCGCACGAGGGCGGTGATCTCGTGCGGTTCGAGCAGATGGATGCGTCTGCGGATCACCGACGTCACCCACGCCGAGCCGAAGATGCCCAGGATCACGGCGACCAGCATCGCGCCGATGATCCACGCGAGGTTGGCGGCGAACTCTCCCGTGCCCTGCGATTCGAGGATGCCCACCGATACCGTGCCGATCACCTCGGAGCCTTCGAAGACCGGCACCTTCACACGCCACGACGGCCCGAGCGTGCCGGTCTGCGTGCCCATGTAGATCTCGCCGGAGAGCGGCACAGACGCGTCGGTCGACACCTTCTGCCCGATCCGCTCGGGATTCGGATGCGAGAAGCGGATGCCGTCGGCGTCGGCCACGACGACATACGTGAGGTCCGATGCGCGACGGATGGTCTCGGCGAGAGGCTGCACGGTCGTCGACGGATCGGCGTCATCGAACGCATCGAGCACCACGGGCATCGACGCGATCGACTGGGCGACCGCCAGCATGCGGTCCTCATACGCGTCGCGCACCGTGTGCGCCTGGATGATTCCGGCCGTCACGCCCGCGATCAGTGTCACCACCGAGACGATCAGCGCCTGCAGCAGGATCAGCTGCACGCGCAGCGTCATCCTGCTGTGCGTCATCTGTGACGCGCGCATCGTCTTCGAAGCCACGAGTCCATTCTCCCCGTGCCGGTCGGCCGAGGAGCCTCCGGGTGCCCGGTGTCCGAGACCAATACTTTCGAAAGCCCGACCAATGGTTTCGAAAGCAGAGCGGGCTGCGGCACGGTGCATACCGTTGCCAGCATCCCTACACCGCTCAAGGAGGAGCGCATGAAGAAGTCACGCTCAGCTCTGGTCGCCATCGCCGCAGTCGCGGCACTGGCCCTCGCCGGATGCTCATCGCAGAATGCCGCACCGCAGTCCGACTCCGACGCGAAGGGCGACGCATCGTCCTTCACCGACGTGTCGCTCATCGTCCCCGCTGACCCGGGTGGCGGGTGGGATCAGACCGGTCGCGCGATGTCGAAGGTGCTCACCGACGGCGACATCGTCGGATCGGCCCCCGTCACCAACGTCGGCGGCGCCGGCGGCACTGTCGGCCTCGCGCAGCTCGGGAACCAGAAGGATCCGGCGACGCTCATGGTGATGGGCCTGGTGATGGTCGGGGCGATCGAGACGAACGCGTCGAACGTCCGCCTCGAGGACACCACACCGATCGCCCGCCTCACCGACGAGCCTCTCGTGGTCGTCGTGCCGGAGGCCTCGAAGTACAAGACCCTCGAAGACCTCGTCGAGGACATCGTCGACAAGGGCCAGGAGGTCACCGTGACCGGCGGCTCCGCAGGCGGCGCCGACCACATCCTCGCCGGCCTGCTGCTCGAGGAGGCCGGGGTCGACGGCGCCGAGATCCCGTCGAAGTTGAACTACACGCCCAACTCCGGTGGCGGCGAGGCCGTCTCGCTGCTCGTCGGCGACAAGGTCGCCGCGGGCATCTCGGGAGTCGGCGAATTCCTGCAGTACATCGAGGACGGTTCGATGCGCGCCCTCGCCGTCTCATCTGCGGAGCCGGTCGACGCGCTCCCCGAGGTGCCCACGATCACCGACGCCGGCTACGACGTCGTGCTGACCAACTGGCGTGGTGTGGTGGCCCCCGGTGGCATCTCCGACGCCGACCGCGACGAACTGGAGCGCATCGTGACCGAGATGCACGAGAACAAGGCGTGGACCTCGGAGCTCGAGACGAAGGGATGGGCGGACGCCTTCCTCGTGGGCCCCGAGTTCGACGCGTTCCTCGACGAGAGCATCGCCGACGTCACCGGGACGCTCAAGAACATCGGGCTGATCTGACATGAACGCCCCGATCCTCGGGGCGACTGAGCGGGCCGAGGGCACTCGGCCCGCTCAGCGGGTTCCCCTCGGTGAACTCGTCTTCGCCCTGCTCATGCTCGCCCTCGGCGCGTTCGCGCTCATCGGGGCCTTCTCGATCCACGTTCCGGTCGGTGTGAAAGTCGGCCCGACGATCTTCCCGATCTTCGTGTCGATCGTGCTGCTCGGCTCTGCCGCCGCCGTACTCGTCTCGGTGCTTCGCGGCAAGCGGGCAGAGCTCGAAGACGGTGAGGACATCGACCCCGACGCGAAGACCGACTGGCTCACCCTCGGAAAGATCGTCGGAGCGGTCGTCGCGCACCTCGTGCTCATCGACGTCATCGGATGGGCGCCGGCAGCCGCTCTGCTGTTCGGCATCGTCGCGTGGTCTCTGGGCGCCAGGCGCTGGTGGCTCGCCTTCCTCATCGGCTTCGCGCTGAGCCTCGTCGTGCAGGTCGTCTTCGCCGGGCTGATGGGGCTCTCGCTGCCCTGGGGACCGGCGCTCGGCTGGGTGGGAGGACTGTTCTGATGGACAGCTGGACACTTCTTCTCGAGGGCTTCGCGACCGCGCTGCAGCCGCAGTACCTCGTGTTCGCGTTCTTCGGTGTGCTGATCGGCACGGCCGTCGGCGTGCTGCCGGGCATCGGCCCGGCGATGACGGTGGCCCTGCTGCTGCCGCTGACCTACACCCTCGACCCGACCGCGTCGCTGATCACCTTCGCGGGCATTTACTACGGCGGGATGTACGGCGGCTCGACCACCAGCATCCTGCTCAACACACCCGGTGAATCCGCCTCGATCGTGACCGCGATCGAGGGCAACCGGATGGCCAAGCTCGGGCGAGGCGCCGCCGCGCTCGCGACAGCGGCGATCGGCTCGTTCATCGCCGGCACGATCGCGACGGTGGGACTCACCCTGCTCGCACCCGTGCTCGCGCAGTTCGCGGTGAATCTCGGCCCGGCCGACTACGTGGCGCTCATCGTCATCGCCTTCGTCACCGTCGGCGCGCTGATCGGCAGCTCCGTGCCCCGCGGCATGACCTCGCTCGGCGTCGGCCTGTTCCTGGGGCTGGTGGGCACCGACACGCTCACCGCGCAGCAGCGCTACACGCTGGGGCTGCTGCCGTTGTCGGACGGCATCGACATCGTGCTCGTCGCGGTCGGCCTGTTCGCCGTGGGGGAGACGCTGTACATCGCCGCTCGTCTGCGCCACGGAGCCATCGACGTGATCCCGGTGACGGGCGGGTGGCGCAGCTGGATGACGAAGGACGACTGGAAGCGCTCGTGGAAGCCGTGGCTGCGCGGCACCGCCATCGGCTTCCCGATCGGCACCATCCCCGCCGGCGGCGCCGACGTCGCGACCTTCCTCTCGTACGCGACAGAGCGCAAGCTGTCGAAGCGCAAGAACGAGTTCGGTCGCGGTGCGATCGAGGGCGTCGCCGGCCCCGAGGCGGCGAACAACGCGGCGGCGGCCGGCGTGCTCGTGCCGCTGCTGACGCTGGGGCTGCCGACCACCGCGACGGCGGCGATCATCCTCGTCGCGTTCCAGGCGTACGGCCTGCAGCCGGGGCCGCAGCTGTTCCAGAACCAGCCCGCGCTGGTGTGGGCGCTGGTGGCCAGCCTGTACCTCGGCAACGTCATCCTCATCGTGCTCAACCTGCCGCTGGTCGGGATGTGGGTGAAGCTGCTGCAGATCCCGCGCCCGTACCTCTACGCGGGCATCCTGCTGTTCGCCGCCTTCGGCGCGTACGCGCTGAACTTCGCCGTCGTCGACATCCTGATCCTCGTGATCATCGGTGTGCTCGGCTACTTCATGCGGCGCTTCGGGTATCCCGTGGCCCCGCTGGTCGTCGGCATGATCCTCGGTCCGATGGGCGAGGAGTACCTTCGCAAGGCGCTGCAGCTGAGCCAGGGCGACCTGACGACCCTGGTGGCGCAGCCCTTCGCGGCCACCGCCTACGCGGTGCTCGCGGCGCTGGTCGCCGGGGGACTGTGGCTGCGCCGACGGCAGCAGCGCTACGAGCAGGCGCTGACCGAGTCGATCGCCGTGCCGATCAAGGCCGATCAGGAGGTCTGAGGACGAACCGCCGCGCCACGAGGCAGGGATCAGGGGCGCGGGGCCGCCGGAGATAGTCTGAACTGCGTGAACGCAGAGCACCAGGCCATCACCCGGGGGCCCCGCGCCTACCTCTCCTTCATCGGCATCGGCCTGACGGCGGGTCTGCTCTCGGGTCTGTTCGGGGTCGGGGGCGGCACGGTGATCGTGCCGCTGCTGGTGCTGCTGCTCAGCTTCGGGCAGCGCATCTCGGCCGGCACATCGCTGGCGGCCATCGTCCCGACCGCGAGCGTCGGGGTGATCTCGTACGCGATCTCGGGGTCGGTGGCGTGGATCCCCGCACTCATCCTGGCCGCCGGCGCCGTGGTGGGCGCGCAGATCGGCTCGCGCCTGCTGCCACGGGTCTCGCAGACCGCGCTGCGCTGGGGGTTCGTCGCCTTCCTGCTCGTCGTGATCGTGAGCCTGTTCCTCGTCATCCCCTCACGCGCCGCCGAGTTCGAGCTCGGCTGGCTCAACGGCGCCGCGCTGGTCGCGGTCGGGGTGGTCACCGGCGTCATCGCCGGGCTGATCGGCGTCGGCGGCGGAGTGATCATCGTCCCCGTGCTCATGCTCGGCTTCGGCACCAGCGACCTCGTGGCCAAGGGCACGTCGCTGCTGATGATGATCCCCACCGCGGTCTCGGGCACGATCGGCAACCTGCGCCACCACAACGTCGACCTGGTCGCCGCCGCCCTGATCGGCGTCTCCGCCTGCACGACCACCGCGCTCGGTGCCTGGCTGGCGACGATGATCGACCCGTTCACGGGGAACATCCTCTTCGCCGCCTACCTCGTGGTGATCGCCGTGCAGATGACGCTGAGGGCGCTGCGGTCGCGCACCCGCTGAAACGTTTCCCCGGCCCTGCCGGCAGGGCCCGCCCAGACCTCGCGGGTAGGATCGTGGGGTGCCCGTGAACAGTGAACTGATCGGCCGGGAGTTCCCGCCGACGGCCCCGTACCTCGTCGGACGTGAGAAGGTGCGCGAGTTCGCGCGCGCCGTCTTCGCCGACGCGCCGCAGCACATCGATGTCGAGGCTGCTCGCGCGGCGGGCCACTCTGATCTCGTGGCGCCCCCCACGTTCCCGATGGTCATCCAGGACCTCACGCTGCAGCAGCTGCTCTCCGAGCCCGACTCCGGCATCGTCCTGGCGCGCACGATCCACGCCGAGCAGCGCTTTCAGTACAGCCGTCCGATCGTCGCCGGCGACGAGCTCACCGCGCAGCTGGCGGTCACGGGCATCCGCTCGCTCGGCGGCAACGCGATGATCACCAGCGAGGCGAGCATCACCGACGCCGCGGGCGAGCACGTCGTCACGGCGGTCAGCGTGCTGCTGGTCGGCTCAGACAGCGAAGGGGAGTCCGCGTGATGGCCGAGTTCACGGTGGGCGACGTCATCGCCGAGCGCACCCTGCACCTCACCCGCGAATCGCTCGTCCGCTACGCGGGAGCATCCGGCGACTTCAACCCGATCCACTATCGCGACGACGTGGCCGCCTCCGTCGGCCTGCCAGGCGTGCTCGCCCATGGGATGCTGACCATGGGCCTCGCCTCGTCGGTCGTGCTCTCGGCTCTTCCTGCCGGCACGCGTGTGGTCGACTACGGCGTGCGCTTCACCAAGCCGGTCGTCGTGGATGCCGAGACGGGCGCCGACGTGCACGTCGTCGCGAAGGTCGGCGCGGTCGACGAGACCACGGCGCGTATCGACCTCACCGTGAAGGCGGCCGAGACGACCGTGCTCGTGAAGGCCCAGCTGCGGGTCGCGCTCTGACATGACACCCGCCGACGTGATCGAGATCACCCCCATCGCCCTGCGCGAGCTCACCACCCTGCGCACCGGCGCCGCGCCGCAGCGCATGCTCGAGGCGCGAACCCGCGAGCAGCTGCTCGCCGCGCTGCAGGACGTCTGGTCTGCGGGCGACGACTGGCTCGTGCTGGGGGGCGGGTCGAATCTGTTCGTCGGCGACGCGCCCTACGACGGCACAGTCATCCGGGTGCTCACCGAGGGCGTCGAAGAGCTGCCGTCGCCGCACGAGGGCCGCATCCGGCTGCGCGTGCAGGCCGGGCACAACTGGGATGCCCTGGTCGCCTACGCCGTCGAGCGCGGCTACGCCGGCATCGAGGCGATGAGCGGCATCCCGGGTACGGTCGGAGCCGCCCCCGTGCAGAACGTGGGCGCGTACGGGCAGGAGATCCAGGAGACCCTCGTCGAGGTCGAGCTGATCGACGAGCACGAAGACGCTCCGCTGGTGCTGCCGGCCGCCGATCTCGGCCTGGGCTTCCGCACCTCGGTGCTCAAGCACCACTATGGCGAGGCCGAGGGCCGTCGCGCCGTGATCCTCTCGGTGACCCTCGACCTCGCCGTCACCGGCGACGCGGGCCGGATCGTGCGCGGCGAGCAGCTGCGCCGAGCGCTGGGTCTCGAGGACTACGAGCCCGTGCCGCTCGCCTGGGTGCGCTCGCGGATCCTGCAGACCCGTGCGGGGAAGGGCATGCTGCTCGATGCCGACGACCCCGACACCTGGAGCGCCGGCTCGTTCTTCCAGAACGCGATCGTGCCCGAGCCGGTGGCGCGCAGCCTGCCGCCCGAGTGCCCGCGCTGGCCTGTCGAGCCGGACCTCGACTCGGTGACGGTCATCCCGCTGGACTCGTACTACGGACTCACTCCGAGGAAGGACAAGCCCGTGGCCTCGGTGAAGGTCAGCGCCGCGTGGCTGATCGAGAACGCAGGGATCCGCAAGGGCTTCCGCCTGCCGCAGTCTCGTGCGGGTCTGTCGACCAAGCACGCGCTGGCCCTCAGCAACAGGGGCGGCGCGACCGCCGCCGAGCTCAGCGAGCTGGCCCGGTTCATCCAGAGCCGAGTGCACTCCGAGTTCGGTCTGCTGCTGCAGCCCGAGCCGGTGCTCGTCGGCGTCGAACTGTAGCTCACCGCGGTGGCCGCGCGTACACTCGCCGGATGACCGGACTGATCCCGTACCTCCTGTTCCCCGGCCGCGCCGCGGAGGCGCTGTCGTTCTACGCATCCGTCTTCGGCGGTGAGACGCGCCTGTTCACATACGCCGAGGCCGGGCGCGTCGACGGCCCCGGCGACGCGATCGCGCACGGGATGCTCGACGGTCCCGTCGAGCTGGCGGGGGCGGATGCCGCGGCCGGCGAGAGCACGCTCGAGATGAGCGGCATGTTCTTCTCGCTGCTGGGCGCGGCGGAGCCGGCGACCCTGGCAGCCTGGTTCGATGCGCTCGCCGAGGACGGCCGCATCATCGACCCGCTGCAGAAGCGCCCGTGGGGCGACCACGACGGCACGCTCGTCGACCGCTTCGGCGTGCCGTGGCTCATCGGCCACCAGGGCTGAGGACGGTCGACGCCCCCACTTCGCGCCGAGACCCCCAGGCAGGGATGCCCCGCCCTGGGGCGTCGACGGCAGGTAGGGGTCTCGGTGACCGAGGTCAGGCCGAGAACAGGCGCTGCAGGCGCTGCACGCCCTCGAGCAGCTGGTCGTCGCCCAGGGCGTACGACAGACGCAGGTAGCCGGACGGACCGAAGGCCTCACCGGGCACGACCGCGACCTCGGCCTCGTCGAGGATGAAGTCTGCGAGCTCGAGCGAGGTCGTCGGCGTCACGGTGCTGCCGTCGCGCCGCGTCCAGGTGCGGTTCAGCAGACCCTGCACGTCCGGGTAGACATAGAACGCGCCGGTCGGGGTGGGCACCACCATCCCATCGATCTTCGACAGCTCCGCCACGATCAGCCTGCGCCGGCGGTCGAAGGCCTCGCGCATCTTCTCGGCTTCGTCCTGCGGACCGTTCAGCGCGGCGATCGCGCCGCGCTGGGCGACATTGTTCACATTGCTCGACAGGTGCGACTGCAGGTTGGCGGCGACCTTGATGGCATCCGCCGGGCCCACCATCCAGCCGACCCGCCAGCCCGTCATCGCGTACGTCTTCGCCACGCCGTTCACGAGGATGGTCTGGTTGGCGATCGCGGGCAGCGCCTGCACGATCGATGTCGCTTCGACGCCCTCATAGGTGAGGTTCTGGTAGATCTCGTCGCTGATCACCCAGATGCCGTGCTCGAGCGCCCACTCGGCGATCGCCTTCGTCTCGTCGCGCGAGTACACCGAGCCGGTCGGGTTCGACGGCGAGACGAACACCAGCACCGTGGTGCGCTCGGTGCGCGCGGCCTCGAGCTGCTCGACGGTGACCTTGTACTCCTGATCGGCGCCGGCGAAGACCTCCACCGGCACGCCGTCGGCGAGCTGGATGGCCTCCGGGTAGGTGGTCCAGTACGGCGCGGGCAGCAGCACCTCGTCGCCCGGATTCACGACCGCCTGAAATGCCTGGTACACGGACTGCTTGCCGCCGTTGGTGACGATGATCTGCGACGGCGAGACCTCGAGGCCCGAGTCGCGCAGCGTCTTCGCAGCGATCGCCTCGCGCAGCTCGGGCAGACCGGCGGCGGGCGTGTAGCGGTAGTTCGCCGGGTCGGAGAGAGCCTTCGCCGCCGCATCGACGATGAACTGCGGAGTCGCGAAGTCGGGCTCGCCGGCAGCGTACGAGATGACGGGTTTGCCCTCAGCCTTGAGGGCCTTGGCCTTGGCATCCACCTTCAGTGTGGCGGACTCGGCGATGGCGGACAGTTTGCGGGAGAGGGGAGCGCGTTCGGTCACGACTCCGATCGTACTCGGCGGGGCGCGCACCGCACCGGGCGGTTGCGACGGCGAGAACCGGGGAATCCTCGCGATCCGGAGGAATCCCGATTCTTGCCCGGATGCCGGTGGTCAGCGTTCGACGAGCACGCCGTCCTCGTCGGCGTACAGCCGGGCTCCCGGGCGGAACGCGACTCCGCCGAACTCGACCGCGACGTCGACCTCGCCCGTGCCCTGCTTGCCGCTCTTGCGGGGGTTGGTGCCGAGCGCCTTCACGCCCAGTGGCATGGCCGAGATCGCGGCGCTGTCGCGGATGCAGCCGTGGATGACGACCCCCGCCCAGCCGTTGTCGATCGCGAGCTGCGCGATCATGTCGCCCATCAGCGCCGTGCCGTACGAGCCGTCGCCGTCGACGACGAGCACCGCGCCCGCACCGGGGGAGGAGAGCACCGACTTCAGCAGAGCGTTGTCCTGGAAGCATCGGACGGTGCGTATCGAGCCCTCGAAGGAGACGTGCCCTCCGAACGAGCGCAGCTGAAGGGGCAGGGACTGCAGGTCGTCGCCATGCACGTCATAGAGGTCGGCGGTGGAGATCATGACTCACTCCTATCAGGTTGGGAGGGACGGCGTGGCAGAGGCCGGATGCTTGTGCGGCATCCGGCCTCTGCTTCCCTCGATGAGATCAGCTGAACTGGTTCATCGTGTTGTGCTGACCGCCGGCCTTCAGTGCGGCCTCGCCGGCGAAGTACTCCTTGTGGTTGTCGCCCAGGTCGGAGCCCGCCATGTTCTGGTGCTTGACGGTGGCGATGCCGCCGCGGATCTCGCGGCGCTGCACGCCCTTCACGTACGCGAGCATGCCCTCGTCGCCGAAGTAGCCCTTCGCGAGGTCATCGGTCGACAGCGCGGCCGTGTGGTAGGTCGGCAGGGTGATGAGGTGGTGGAAGATGCCGGCCCGCGCCGATCCGTCGCGCTGGAAGGTGCGGATCTTCTCGTCGGCCAGCGCGGCGAGCTCGGTGTCGTCGTACTCGACGCTCATGAGCCTGTCGCGGTCGTACGCCGACACGTCGTCGCCGCGCTCGGCGAGCAGGTCGTAGGCCTGCTGGCGGAAGTTCAGCGTCCAGTTGAACGACGGGCTGTTGTTGTAGACCAGCTTCGCGTTCGGGACCACTTCGCGGATGCGGTCGACCATCCCGGCGATCTGCTCGACGTGCGGCTTCTCGGTCTCGATCCACAGCAGATCAGCGCCATGCTGCAGCGAGGTGATGCAGTCGAGGACGACCCGGTCGACGCCGGTGCCCGGGCGGAACTGGTAGAGGTTGCTGGCCAGTCGCTTCGGGCGCAGCAGCCTGCCGTCGCGCTTGATCACGACATCGCCGTCGCCCAGGTCGGCCGGAGCGATCTCCTCGACGTCGAGGAAGGAGTTGTACTGATCGCCCAGGTCGCCCGGCTCGCGCGAGACGGCGATCTTCTGGGTGAGGCCGGCTCCCAGCGAGTCGGTGCGGGCGACGATGATGCCGTTGTCGATGCCGAGCTCGAGGAACGCGTAGCGCACCGCGTTGATCTTCGCGAGGAAGTCCTCGTGCGGCACGGTGACCTTGCCGTCCTGGTGTCCGCACTGCTTCTCGTCCGACACCTGGTTCTCGATCTGGATGGCGCAGGCGCCAGCCTCGATCATCTTCTTCGCGAGCAGGTACGTCGCCTCGGGATTGCCGAAACCGGCGTCGATGTCGGCGATGATCGGCACGACGTGGGTCTCGTACCCGTCGATCTGCGACTGGATGAACTCTGCGGCGGTGTCATCACCGGCCGCCCGCGCGTCGTCGAGCTGGGTGAACAGCAGGTCGAGCTCACGGGCATCCGCCTGCCGCAGGAACGTGTACAGCTCTTCGATCAGCGCGGGCACCGCGGTCTTCTCGTGCATCGACTGGTCGGGGAGCGGACCGAACTCGGAACGCAGGGCCGCGACCATCCAGCCCGACAGGTACAGGTAGCGCTTGCTCGTCGACTTCAGGTGCTTCTTGATCGAGATCAGCTTCTGCTGTCCGATGAAGCCGTGCCAGACGCCGAGCGACTGCGTGAACACCGAGCTGTCGGCGTCGTACTCCTGCATGTCGCGCCGCATGATGTCGGCCGTGTACTGCGCGATCTCCAGTCCGGTGCGGAACCGGTTCTGTGCTCGCATGCGCGCTGCCGACTCGGGGTCGATGGCGGCCCAGCCGGAGCCCTGAGCGTCCGTGAGCTGCCGGATGGCGGCGATGTCGTCCTGGTAGCGGGTCATGGCATGTCCTTCGTGTGATGAGCGGATGGGTCAGTCGTTGTCGGTCAGGTAGCGGGAGTACGCCGGCAGGGTGAGGAAGGCAGGGAACTCGGGCTGCAACGCGACCTGGCGGAAGATCTCGGCGGCGTCGTCGAAGCGGTCCTGCTGCGCCCCTGAACCGGTCGAAGGACGGCTCTCGGCGAGCACCTCGTCGATCAGGCCCTCGACGTAGTCCACGGTGATCGCGGTGCCTTCGTCGGTGCGGCGGTCCTGGTGGATCCACTGCCACACCTGCGAGCGGCTGATCTCGGCGGTCGCCGCGTCTTCCATGAGACCGTCGATGGCGACCGCGCCCTGACCGCGCAGCCAGGCCTCGAGGTAGCGGATCGCCACCGAGACGTTCTCGCGGACGCCGGCCGCCGTCACCGGCCGGCCGATGCGCAGATCCAGCAGCTGGGCAGCCGACACCTCGACGTCGTCGCGTCGGCGGTCGAGCTGGTGCGGGCGCTCGCCGAGCACCGCGTCGAACTCGGCCTTCGCGGTGGCGACGAGATCGGGGTGTGCCACCCAGGTGCCGTCGAATCCGTCGCCGGCTTCGCGTCGCTTGTCGGCGGCGACCTTCTCGAGCGCCCGCTCGGTGGCCTGTGCGTCGCGGCGGTTCGGGATGAACGCGCTCATCCCGCCGATCGCGTGCGCTCCGCGCCGGTGGCAGGTCTTCACGAGCAGCTCGGTGTACGCCCGCATGAACGGCACCGTCATGGTGACCTCGCTGCGGTCGGGCAGCACGAACCGTGCACCGCGCCCGCGGTAGTTCTTGATGATCGAGAAGATGTAGTCCCAGCGGCCGGCGTTGAGGCCGGCGCAGTGGTCGCGCAGTTCGTAGAGGATCTCGTCCATCTCGAACGCCGCGGGCAGCGTCTCGATCAGCACGGTCGCGCGGATGGTGCCGTGCGGGATCCCGATGTACTCCTCACTGAACGAGAAGACGTCGTTCCACAGCCGGGCCTCCTCGCGGGACTCGAGCTTGGCGATGTAGAAGTACGGCCCGCGTCCGGCGTCGATGAGCTTCCGCGCGTTGTGGAAGAAGTACAGACCGAAGTCGACCAGGGAGGCGGATGCCGTGAGCCGACGGCCCGAGCGGTCGGTGAACGCGACGTGCTTCTCGCTCAGGTGCCAGCCGCGGGGGCGCATCACGATCGTGGGCGTCTGCTCGGCGGTGACCCGGTACTCGCGGCCGTCAGCGCTCGTGTGGGTCAGCTCGCCGCGGATCGCATCGCGCAGCGACAGCTGGCCGCCGATGATGTTGCGCCAGGTCGGGCTGGTCGCGTCCTCGAGGTCGGCGAGCCACACCTTGGCGCCGGAGTTGAGGGCGTTGATCGTCATCTTCGGGTCGGTGGGCCCGGTGATCTCGACGCGGCGGTCTTCCAGGCCGGGCCCGGCGCCGGCGACCCGCCAGGCGTCGTCGTCGCGGATGTGCGCGGTGTCGTCGCGGAAGCGCGGGTCATGGCCGTTGCCGATCTCGAACCGTGCGCGCTGCCGGTCGGCGAGGCGATCAAGGCGGCGTCCGCCGAAGCGATGGTGCAGCTCGGTGAGGAACGCGATGGCCTCCGCGGTCAGGATCTCGTCCTGACGGTCGAGCCGCGGTCCGGTGACGTGCAGCGTCGGGCCGAGATCGGCGGAGACGGCTGCGGCGCCGGTGCGAGTCGGTGCGGTCGCAGTGGGAATGCTCATGATCTGTCTCCTCCGTCAGTGTCCGATCGGCCGGGATGGCCGGGTGGTGTGAGATCCACTGTGGGTGAAGAACAGCATCCGGAATGACCAGAACGGGAGTGAAGTTAGGTCGAATTTCTGTTTCTGTGACAGACTTCCCCGTATGACCCTTCGACCGGCTCAGGAATCCAGCTCAGAGGCGGACGCGCTGACCATCGGCCGGCGCATCCGCCAGCTGCGCACCGCGCAGGGGATGACGCTCGAAGAGCTCGCCGCGCGCATCGACCGCGCGCCCAGCCAGGTGTCGATGTTCGAGACCGGCAAGCGCGAACCCAAGCTCACCCTGCTGCAGGCGATCGCGAAGGTGCTCGGCACGACCCTCGACGGCCTGCTCGAGGGCGAGCCTCTCGACGAGCGCGCGACCCGCGAGATCGCGCTCGAACGCGCCATGAAGGGCCAGACCTTCCAGGCCCTCGGCATCCCGTCGTTCCGGATCGGCAAGTCGCTCTCCGACGACGCGATCGACGCGATGCTGGCCCTGCACGGCGAGATCGAGCGGCTGCGCGACGAGCGCGCCGCCACGCCGGAGGAGGCGCGCCGAGCCAACCTCGAGCTGCGCCATCTCATGCGCCGGCAGGACAACTATTTCGCCGATCTCGAGGCGCAGGCACGCGAGATCCTCGATGCCGTGGGGCACCCGGGCGGACCGCTCACGCAGCGCACCGCGTCGGAGATCGCCGCCCATCTCGGCTTCACCCTGCACTACGCGCCCGACCTGCCGCAGTCCACCCGCAGCGTCGCCGATCTCGCGCACGGCCGGCTGTACCTCTCGAGCAGCGTTCCGGCGAAGGGCGATGCGCGCACGGCCGTGCTGCAGGCGCTGTCGAGCCGCATCCTCGGGCATTCCGAGCCGCGCAGCTATGCCGAGTTCCTGCGCCAGCGGGTCGAGACGAACTACCTCACCGGCGCGTTGCTCGTGCCCGAGGCGCACGTCGTGCCCGTGCTGCAGGATGCCAAGCAGCGTCGCGCCATCTCGGTCGAAGACGTGCGCGACGCCTACTCCATCTCATACGAGACCGCAGCGCACAGGTTCACCAATCTCGCGACGCGGCACCTGGGCATCCCGGTGCACTTCCTCAAGGTGCACGAGTCGGGCACCATCACCAAGGCCTACGAGAACGATGACGTGAACTTCCCGACCGACCGCCTCGGCTCGATCGAGGGGCAGATGTGCTGCCGCCGATGGACGAGCCGCGCGGTCTTCGACGTCGACGACCGCTTCAACCCCTATTTCCAGTACACCGACACCGGCAACGGCACCTACTGGTGCACCGCGCGCGTCGAGCCGTCGAGCGAGGGACTGCACTCGGTGAGCGTGGGTGTGCGCTTCGACGACACGAAGTGGTTCGTCGGGCGCGACACCACGAACCGGGGCGTGTCGAAGCATTCGGTCGAGACCTGCTGCCGCCGCGCGCCCGCCGAGCTCGAGCAGCGCTGGCGTGATCAGGCGTGGCCGAACGTGCGCACCCCGCGCACCCTGCTGGCCACCCTGCCGACGGGGTCGTTCCCCGGTGTCGACACCACCGATGTGTACGAGTTCCTCGAAGCGCACGCGCCGCGCTGAGCGCGGGCGGTCACCCCGCTGCGCGCAGCGCGGCCCATAGCTCCGCGCGCGCGGGGAACGAGGCGAGGTCGGTGCCGAGCAGCGCTGCGGCCTGCGCGATGCGGCTGCGCAGCGTGTGCCGATGGATGCCCAGCGCCGCGGCAGCCTGCTCGCCTCGGGCGTCGTGCTCGAGCCAGGCCCGCACGGTGCGTTCCAGCTCGGCACCCGTGGTCGCATCGTGCGCGCGCAGCGGCGCGAGTCGCGTGCGGGCCAGGGTGCGTGTCTCGGCTGAGACGAGCGCATCGAGCACTCCGCCGGATCCGACGTCGTGGTATCCGATCACCCCTGGGCCGCCCGGGCGCTGCAGAGCGGCCGTCGCCTGGGCATGCGCATGCGCGAATGTGTCGTAATCCGCCGGTTCCGATGCGCCGATCCGGATGCCGAAGCGCGACGCCACCTGCTCGAGCAGGCCCCTCGAGGCTGCGCCGAGGCAGATCGTCAGCCCGTCGGCATCCTCCGCCACGAACGACACGGTGCCGCCGACCGACCGCTGCCGCTCGAACCAGCCGACGATCGCGTCGACCGGTGCGTCGGCGGCGGTCGCGACGACGATCGGTGCGGGCGGCAGGGCGCCGAGCGTGCGCCGCGCGAGGATGGGGTCATCCGCCCGCAGCGAGGCGAGCAGCTGAGTGTGCATGCGTCGGCGCCCGCGGGCGAGCTGCTCGCTCTGCTCGAGCGCCAGCCCCGCCATGGCGATCGCCGTCGTGATCACGGCGCGGGCCTCCGCGTCGATGGGATGCAGATCCACGGCGATCACACCCTTCAGCTGGGAGCTGCGGCCGAGGGTGAAGAGCGTCACGGTGCGATCGCCACCGTCGAGCGACCTGGTCGCGGTCGTCCCCCTGCCGAGCAGGTCGGCGACGGCATCCGCCACCGCATCCGCCCCGGTCGCGAGAGGAGACGGATGCTCCTGCGCGATCGTCCCGCTCGAATCGAACAGTCCGACCCAGCAGTCCAGCCGCCGGGCGAGCTCTGCGAGCGTCGCTTCCAGGCCGCGCGGGCGCAGCGCGGCGAGGGCGAGCGCGCGCTGCACGTCGAGCGCCCAGGTGCGACGAGCGTACGCGTGCGACGCCATCGCCTCCGCGTGGGCACGGGCGACGGCGAGGAAAGGGATGTCGTAGGGCACGTCGAACAGGGCGAGCCCGGCCGCGGCGCACGCGGTGACGAGTTCGTCCGGCGGCCCCACCCGGTGCACTCCGGAGCCGAAGCCCAGCGCCCGCACGCCGCGGCCCACGAGACGGGTGACGTAGTCGCTGACCCCGCGCTCGTCGTGATCGGCGAACTGGCTGCCGGTGGTCATCAGCACGAGGTCATCGGCGAGGAACGGCGTCGGGTCGAGCAGGTCCGAGCTGTGCACTCCTCGGACCGGCCCGTCGAGCGCCCCGTCGGCGAGGGACTGCTCGGCTGACACGAGAGTCAGGTGCAGATGCGCGTGTCCGAGCAGCGTGCGCAGCGTGGGCGGGGTGGTGTTCGGCACCTGAGCCTCCTCGTTCTTGTACGGTACGGCGAGACCTCACTCCGAAGTGTACGCTCTGGCGAGTGCGTGCGGTGTGTCCGAGTCGTAGCCTCGCCTCATGACCCTCATCGACGAGACCTCCACGACTCCCGCAGGCGGACCCACCCTCGAGCAGGTCCGTCGCATCGTCACCGAGCTGCCCGGGCCCCGCTCAGCCGCGATCCTCGCCCGCAAGGCCGACGCGGTCGCCGCCGGCGTCGCGCACTCCATGCCCGTCTCGGTCGTCGCCGCGGGCGGCGGCGTCGTGGTCGACGCCGACGGCAACTCGCTCATCGACCTCGGCTCGGGCATCGCCGTGACGAGCGTCGGCAACGCGCACCCCAAGGTCGCCGCCGCCGTCGCCGCACAGGCCGCGCAGTTCACGCACACCTGCTTCATGGTGTCTCCGTACGAGTCGTACATCGACGTGGCCGAGGCGCTCAACCGCCTGACCCCCGGCGACTTCGCGAAGAAGACCGCGCTGTTCAACTCGGGCGCCGAGGCTGTGGAGAACGCGATCAAGATCGCCCGCAAGCACACCGGTCGTCAGGCGGTCGTCGCCTTCGACCACGGCTACCACGGCCGCACCAACCTCACCATGGCGCTGACCGCAAAGTCGATGCCCTACAAGGCCGGCTTCGGTCCGTTCGCCCCCGAGGTGTATCGCGTGCCCGGTTCGTACCCGTACCGCGACGGGCTGACCGGCGCCGAGGCGGCCGAGCGCGCCATCACCCTGATCGAGAAGCAGATCGGCGCCGACAGCCTGGCCGCCGTGATCATCGAGCCCATCCAGGGCGAAGGCGGATTCATCGTGCCCGCCGACGGCTTCCTCGACGCGGTCGTGGCCTGGTGCCGCGACAACGGCGTGGTCTTCATCGCCGACGAGGTGCAGACCGGCTTCGCCCGCACCGGCGCGATATTCGCCAGCGAGATCTTCGGCATCGAGCCCGACCTGATCACCACCGCGAAGGGCATCGCCGCCGGCCTGCCGCTCGCCGGGGTCACCGGCCGTGCCGAGATCATGGACGCCGCACACGCCGGCGGTCTCGGCGGCACCTACGGCGGCAACCCGATCGCCTGCGCCGCCGCGCTCGCCGCGATCGACGCGTTCGAGAACGACGGGCTCATCGAGCGCGCGCAGCAGATCGGCGCATTGCTCACCGAGCGCCTCCAGGCGATCCGCGAGAACGACGCGCGTCTGGGCGAGATCCGCGGCCACGGCGCCATGATCGCCGTCGAGTTCGTCGACGCCGAGAGCGGCGCTCCGGATGCCGTGCTGACCGCCGCCGTCGTCAAGGCATGCGTGGCAGAGGGCGTCATCATCCTCACCTGCGGCACCTTCGGCAACGTCATCCGCTTCCTGCCGCCGCTGTCGATCGGCGACGACCTTCTGAACGAGGGCATCGACGTCCTCGCCGCCGCGCTGCAGCGCGCCTGAGACGGTCGGCCGTGACCCTGGTCGGGGGATCAGGGGTCGCGGCCGACACAGACCCGACAGACATCACGTATCAAAGGAGATCACCATGACCGACCACGCCATCACGCGCGACGTCGTCATCGTCGGCGCGGGAGCCGCCGGCACCACCGCGGCAAACGAGCTGCGCAAGGCCGGCCTGTCGGTCGCCGTGCTCGAGGCGCGCGACCGCGTCGGCGGCCGGCTGTGGACTGACGTGATCGAGGGCGCCATGCTGGAGCTGGGCGGCCAGTGGGTGTCGCCCGATCAGGACGCGCTGAAGGAGACCATCACCGAGCTGGGCCTTGAGACCTTCGACCGCTACCGCGAGGGAGACAGCGTCTACGTCGGACCCGACGGCACGCTGCACCGCTTCACGGGCGAGATGTTCCCCGTGTCGGCCGAGACCGAGGCGACGATCGCCGCGATCACCGACCGCCTCGATGCGATGGTCGCCGAGATCGACCCGGACCGCCCGTGGGCGCACCCGAACGCCGCCGAGTGGGACTCGATCACCTGGGACGCCTGGCTGCGGCGGCAGACCGACGATGACGAGGCGGTGCGCAACCTGGCGTTCGCGACGGGCTCTGCCATGCTCACCAAGCCGACCCACGCGTTCTCGCTGCTGCAGTCGCTGCTGATGGCGGCATCCGCCGGGTCTTACTCGAATCTCGTCGACGCGGACTTCATCCTCGACAAGCGCGTCGTCGGCGGCCTGCAGCAGGTCCCGCAGCTGCTCGCCGAGCGCCTCGGCGACGACATGTTCCTGAACCAGCCCGTGCGCACCCTCGAGTGGTCGGACGAGGGAGTCGTCGCGCACGCCGACGGCATGACCGTCCGCGCGAAGCACGCGATCCTCGCGCACGCCCCCGTGCTGTACGACCGCATCTCGTTCGTGCCGCCGCTGCCGCGCCGCCAGCACCAGCTGCACCAGCACCTCTCGATGGGCTTCGTGATCAAGGTGCACGCCGTGTACGACCGCCCGTTCTGGCGCGAGCAGGGGCTCAGCGGCACCGCGTTCAGCCCGTACGAGCTCTCCCACGAGGCGTACGACAACACCAACCACGGCGACGAGCGAGGAACGCTCGTGGGCTTCGTCAGCGACCGGAACGCCGACGAGCTGTTCACGCTGAGCGCCGAGGAGCGCAAGCAGCGCATCCTCGAGTCGCTGTCGCACTACTACGGTCCCGAGGCGAAGAACCCGGTCGTGTACTACGAGAGCGACTGGGGCAGCGAGGAGTGGACGCGCGGTGCGTACGCCGCGAGCTTCGACATGGGCGGCCTGCACCGCTACGGCGCCGACCTGCGGGCCGCCGTCGGTCCGATCCACTTCGCCTGCAGCGACATGGCAGGCGCCGGCTACCAGCACGTCGACGGCGCGATCCGGATGGGCCGCCTCGCCGCCGCACAGATCCTCGAGAAGGCCGGCGCCGAGGTCGCCGAGGCGTGACCGGGTCGATCGTCGTCGGCTACACGGCGACGGATGCCGGTGCCGACGCCCTCGCCCTCGGCGCGAGACTGGCGCGCAGCATCGATGCGCCCCTCGATCTCGTCATCGTGCTTCCGCCGGAGGGCACCCGCAGCGCGGCAGTGGTCCCCCCGGAGCGTGCCTTCGAGGCGCACGTGCGCGCCCAGGCCGAGGAATGGCTGCGGGCGGCCGTCGCCCAGGTGCCGGCCGACGTCCGCTGCCTCGGACACGTGCGCTTCAACGAATCCTTCGCGGAGGGCATCATCGCCGCGGGCGAGGAGTTCGACGCACGCCTCATCGTCGTCGGCGCCGGCAACGGCTCCACCCTCGGCCGTCACCGGCTCGGCTCGGTGGCATCCGAGCTCGTGCATTCGTCGCCCATCCCCGTCGCCCTGGCGCCTGCAGGCTCCCACCGCGACACCGACGCCGGGGTGCCGATCCCGCGGGTGACCGCGGCGGTCGGCACGCGCGCCGGCGCGGACGCCCTGCTCGACGCCGCCGTCGAGCTCGCCACCGCAGCGCGCGGCACCCTGCGCCTCGTCTCGCTCGTGCCGTTCGACGTGCCTGCCGGTCTCGACACCGGTGCGATCACCCTCGCGCAGAACGCGCACGGAGATGACGTGCTCGCACAGGTGCGTGCCTCGCTTCCCGAGGGCGTCGCCGCCGAGGTCGAGCGCGCAGCGGGCGACAGCGTCGAAGACGCCGTGGCGCATCTGCGCTGGCATCCGGGCGAGGTCGTCATGGTCGGCTCCAGCCGGCTCGCCCAGCCCCGCCGCCTCTTCCTGGGCTCGACTGCGGCGAAGATGCTGCACGAGCTGCCCGTACCCATGATCGTCGTCCCGCGCCCGCGCGCCGAGGCAGGAGAACGCTGATGTCCAGCATCGATCGGGCGATGGAGCCCGACTCCCGAGTCACCACCGGGATCTCCCGAAAGGGGCTCAGCGTCGGCACCGTCGGCGTTCTCGGCGCCCTCGTGATGGGCATCTCGTGCATCGCCCCGGCGTACACGTACACCGCCGGGATCGGCGGCGCGGTGGGCGCCGTCGGGTTCCAGGTCCCCGCCATCCTGCTGCTCGGCTTCATCCCGATGCTGCTCGTGGCCTTCGGGTACCGCGAGCTCAACAAGGCCATGCCCGACTCCGGCACGAGCTTCACCTGGGCCACCCGTGCGTTCGGCCCGTACGTCGGGTGGATGGCCGGGTGGGGCCTGATCGTCGCGACCATCCTCGTGCTGTCGAATCTCGCCGGCATCGCCGTCGACTTCCTCTTCCTGCTGATCTCGCAGATCTCCGGCAACGACGATATCGCCTCGATCACGCGCAACCCGTTCGTGAACGTCGCGGTGTGCCTGATCTTCGTCGCGCTCGCCACCTGGGTGTCGTACCGCGACGTGTCGACGTCGCAGAAGCTGCAGTACGGCCTGGTCGCGTTCCAGGTCGTGATCCTTGTGCTCTTCGCCGTGATGGCGATCGTCGAGACCCTGCAGGGCGGGGCCTTCGAGGCGAACCTGCCGGAGCTGGCGTGGTTCAACCCGTTCGAGATCCAGGGCGGGATCTCGATGATCGTGATGGGCCTCTCGGCATCCGTCTTCATGTTCTGGGGGTGGGATGTCACCCTCACGATGAACGAGGAGGCGAAGGACCCCGAGCGCACGCCGGGGCGAGCCGCCATGCTCACGGTCGTCTCGATCATCGCGATCTACCTGCTGCTCACCGTCAGCAGCCTGATGTACTCCGGGATCGGCGACAAGGGTCTCGGGCTCACGAACGAGGACATCGGCGGCAACGTGTTCTTCGCGCTGTCCGGCCCGGTGATGGGCGGCCTCGCCTTCCTGCTCTCGCTCGCCGTGCTCACCTCGTCGGCCTCGTCGCTGCAGTCGACGTTCATCTCGCCCGCGAGGACGCTGCTCGCAATGGGCCACTACGGCGCGATGCCCAAGAAGTTCGCGCGCGTCAACCCGCGGTTCTTCACCCCCGGATACGCGACGATCGCGTCCGCGTTCGTCGCGGGCGGGTTCTACGCCGTGATGCGCTTCCTCAGCGAAGACGCCCTGTGGGACACCATCCTGGCGCTCGGCATGATGATCTGCTTCTACTACGGCATCACCGCCCTGTCGTGCGTGTGGTACTTCCGTCGACAGTGGTTCGACTCGGGCAAGGACTTCTTCTTCAAGTTCGCCAGCCCGCTCGTCGGCGGCATCATCCTGCTCGTGCTCTTCGTCATCACCGCGACCGACAGCCTCGCGCCCGACTACGGGTCGATCGCGATCGGCGCCGACGCGAACGGCGAGGGCGGCATCGGCATCGTGTTCTTCATCGGCGTCGGCCTGCTCGTCTTCGGCGTGGTGCTGATGTTCGTGCAGAGAATCTTCGCCCCCGCCTTCTTCCGCGGTGAGACGCTGGGAGTGGACGCCCCGCCCAGTGCTCGCCGGCGCTGACCATCCCTTCCTACAGAATCGAGATGAACATGACACTCGCATCGAACGAGCAGGAACTCCTCTCCCGCGTACCCGGCGGCCTTTTCATCGGCGGGCAGTGGACGGATGCCGAGCAGGGGCGCACCTTCGACGTGCGCGACCCCGCGACCAACGAGGTGATCGCGTCGATCGCCGACGCGACGCCCGCCGACGGCATCCGGGCACTCGACGCAGCCGTCGCCGCTCAGGATGCCTGGGCGGCCACCGCCCCACGCACCCGCAGCGACATCCTGCGGCGTGCCTTCGACCTCGTACAGCAGCACAAGGAGGACCTCGCGCTGCTGATGACTCTCGAGATGGGCAAGCCGCTCGCCGAGGCGCGCGGTGAGGTCGTCTACGGCGGCGAGTTCCTGCGCTGGTTCAGCGAGGAGGCCGTGCGCATCAGCGGCCGCTACGGCAGCAACCCCGAGGGCACCGGCCAGATGATCGTGTCGCAGCGACCGGTGGGGCCGTCGTTCTTCGTCACCCCGTGGAACTTCCCGTTCGCGATGGCGACCCGCAAGATCGCCCCCGCCCTCGCGGCCGGCTGCACCGTGGTCATCAAGCCGCCGGCACTGACGCCGCTGACGACCATCTTCTTCACGAAGCTGCTCGAAGAGGCGGGGCTGCCCGCCGGTGTCGTCAACGTCGTGCAGACCTCGCGCTCCGGCGCGCTGTCGGCGCCGATCATCGCCGACCCGCGTCTGCGCAAGCTGTCGTTCACGGGGTCGACCGAGGTGGGCCGCAAGCTCATCGCGCAGGCCGCCGACGGCATCCTGCGGGTGTCGATGGAGCTGGGCGGCAACGCGCCGTTCGTCGTCTTCGAGGACGCCGATCTCGACAAGGCGGTCGACGGAGCGATGATGGCGAAGTTCCGCAACATCGGCCAGGCCTGCACCGCCGCAAACCGGTTCATCGTGCACGAGGGCGTCGCCGAGGAGTTCGCGCGCCGCGTCACCGAGCGTGTGCAGGCGATGAAGATCGGCCGCGGCACCGAAGACGGGGTGGCCATCGGTCCGCTGATCGACGAAGACGCCGTCGCGAAGGCGGCGGAGCTCGTCGGCGACGCCGTCGACCGCGGGGCCCGCGTGCTGGCCGGCGGCAAGGCCGTCGAGGGCACCGGCACGTTCTACCAGCCCACCGTGCTCACGGATGTGGTCGCCGGCAGCGCGATCCTCCGCGAGGAGATCTTCGGACCGGTGCTCGCCATCGCGACCTTCGCCGACGAGGCCGAGGCCGTGCGGCTGGCGAACGACACCGAGTACGGGCTGGTGTCGTACGTGTTCACCGAGGATCTCGCGCGAGGACACCGGATGATCGACGCGCTGGAGACGGGCATGATGGGTCTGAACGTCGGCGTCGTCTCGAACGCCGCCGCTCCCTTCGGTGGTGTGAAGCAGTCCGGCATCGGCCGTGAAGGCGGCGCCGAGGGCATCCACGAGTACCTGTCGACCAAGTACACCCTGATTCCGAACAGCTGACCCGCGTAGTGGGCCCACGGCCGCGTCGCGGGCCCACCTCAGCATCCGCCCCTACGAGAGGAACCGACATGACCGACTACGCCGTCGTCAACCCGGCCACCGGCGAGACCGTCGCCGGCTACGACACCGCCACCGACGAGCAGATCGAGCAAGCCGTCGCGGCCGCCGCCGCGGCTGCGAAGACATGGGGCGCGACCGCGCCGGCAGACCGCGCCACGGTGATCCGTCGCATCGCCGAGCTACACCGCGAGCGCAAGGACGAACTCGGCGCCATCATCGTGCGCGAGATGGGCAAGCCGATCGCCGCCGCGGTCGGCGAGGTCGAGTTCGCCGCCGACATCATCGAGTACTACGCCGACAACATCGAGGTGATCACGGCCGACCAGCCGCTCGACATCCTCGGTGAGGGAACCGCCGTGGTGCGCCGGGCACCGCTCGGTGCGCTGCTGGGCATCATGCCGTGGAACTTCCCGGCGTACCAGGTCGCCCGCTTCGCGGCTCCCAACCTCGCGATCGGCAACACGATCATCCTCAAGCACGCCCCGCAGTGCCCCGAATCGGCTGCGGCGATCGAGGCCATCTACCGCGACGCCGGTCTGCCGGAGGGCGCGTACGTGAACGTGTACGCCACCAACGAGCAGGCGGCGAACATCATCGCCGACCCGCGCGTGCACGGCGTCTCGGTCACCGGCTCCGAGCGTGCCGGCGCCGCCGTCGCCGAGGTCGCCGGCCGCAACCTCAAGAAGGTCGCGCTCGAGCTGGGCGGGTCCGACCCGTTCATCGTGCTCTCGGCCGACGACCTCGACTCCGTCGTGCAGCTCGCGGTCGACGCGCGCATCGACAACAACGGGCAGTCGTGCAACGGCGCGAAGCGCTTCGTGATCGTCGACGAGCTCTATGACGAGTTCACCTCGAAGTTCGTCGCGTCGCTCGCCGCCATCTCGGCCGAGGACCCGACGCAGGAGGACACCGTGCTCGGCCCGCTGTCGTCGCTCGCGGCCGCCGAGCGACTGCAGCAGCAGGTCGACACGGCCGTCGCGCAGGGGGCGACCCTGCTCACCGGCGGCACCCGCGAGGGCGCGTTCTTCGCACCCACCGTGCTGGCCGACGTGACGCCCGAGATGGACGTGTACCGCGAGGAGCTCTTCGGCCCGGCCGCCGTCGTATACCGCGTCGCCGACGAGGATGCCGCCGTCGAGCTCGCCAACGACACGACCTTCGGCCTCGGTTCATACGTGTTCACGACCGACTCCGAGCAGGCCGACCGGGTCGCGAACCGCATCGAGGCGGGCATGGTCTACGTGAACACCGCCCTCGCCGACAGCCCCGAGCTGCCCTTCGGCGGCGTGAAGCGCAGCGGCACCTCGCGCGAGCTGGGTCTGCTGGCGGCTGACGAGTTCGTCAACAAGAAGCTCATCCGCGCGGCCTGAGCATCACCAGCACTCCTTTCGACGCGGTACGGGCGGTTTCTGCCCGTACCGCGTCGTCGTCTTCGGGGATACTCTCGAACCAGACGGAAGGAGCGCGTCATGACCACTGAGGATCCGGTCATCCGGCTGAGCGAAGGGGAATGCTGGCAGCGCCTTCAGGGATCCGAGCTGGGGCGTCTGGTCACCCGGGTGGGTGAGGTGATCGACATCTTCCCGGTCAACTTCGTCACCGACGGAACATCGATCGTCTTCCGCACCGCGGAGGGCAGCAAGCTCATCGAGCTGACCGTCAATCACGAGGTGCTCTTCGAGGTCGACGAGCATACGGATGCCGACGCCTGGAGCGTCATCGTGCGCGGCAGCGCGCACACCCTCGACACCCTCGATGAGCGCGAAGCGGCCGACCGGCTCGGACTGAAGCCGTGGGTGCCGACGCTCAAGTACAACTACGTGCGCATCCGGCCGTCGTCGGTGAGTGGACGCGCGTTCCAGCGCACCGGGGAGCCGGAGCGGTACGGCGTCTCCGACTACTGACCCGGCCCTCCGTCGACGTCGTGAGCGTAGGGTCGAGGCATGACGAACGTCGCTGAGAACATGGTCCGCACGCTTCGCGTCAACGGCGTCGACCGGATCTACGGTCTCCCCGGAGATTCGCTTAACGGGTTCACCGACGCGCTGCGCAAGGACGGCACGATCCGGTGGGTGCACGTGCGGCACGAGGAATCCGCCGCCTTCGCGGCGGCAGCCGATGCCGCGCTCACCGGCGATCTCGCGGTCGTCGCCGGCTCCTGCGGCCCGGGCAACCTGCACCTGATCAACGGGCTCTACGACGCCAACCGCTCGCGAGTGCCGGTGCTCGCCATCGCCGCCCACATCCCCACGGTCGAGATCGGCACGGGGTACTTCCAGGAGACCCACCCGCAGGAGCTGTTCCGCGAGTCGAGCGTGTACGTCGAGTACGTGGCCGACCCGACGCAGATGCCGCGACTGATGGAGATCGCGATGCGCGCGGCCATCGAGCAGCGCGGAGTCGCGGTGCTGGTTATCCCCGGCGACGTGGCCCTCGCCGAGATCGCCGACGACCGCGCCGTCGTCATCCCGCGCACGAACCCCGTGATCACGCCCAGCCCGGCAGAGCTCGAGCAGGCGGCGACCCTGCTCAACGGCACACGCAAAGTGACGATCCTCGCCGGTGCCGGCGTCGAGGGCGCGCATGACGAGGTCGTCGCCCTGGCCGACCGGCTCGCCGCCCCGATCGTGCACGCGCTGCGCGGCAAGGAGCACATCGAGTACGACAACCCCTTCGACGTCGGGATGACCGGGTTGCTCGGCTTCGCGTCCGGATTCCGCGCGATGGAGGCGGCCGACGTGCTTCTCGTGCTCGGGTCGGACTTCCCGTACACGCAGTTCTACCCCGAGAACGCGACGACGATCCAGGTCGACATCCGCGGCTCGCAGCTCGGCCGGCGGCATCCGCTCGATCTCGGCCTCGTCGGCGACGTGAAGGCGACCGTGGAGGCGCTGCTGCCGCGGCTGGCCGAGAAGAGCGACCGTTCGCATCTGGACGATGCTGTCGCGCACTACCGCAAGACGAGGGCGAAGCTGGATGAGCTGGCTGTGCCCGCTCGCGGCAAGGCGCCGATCCATCCGCAGTACCTCGCCCGGCTGATCGACGAGGCGGCGGCGTCCGACGCGATCTTCACGGCGGATGTCGGATCCCCGACCGTCTGGGCGGCGCGCTACTTCTCGATGACCGAGCAGAGGCGCCTGATCGGCTCGTTCACGCACGGGTCGATGGCGAACGCGATCATGCACGCGATCGGCGCGCAGACCGCCCGGCCCGACCAGCAGGTGATCGCGCTCGCCGGCGATGGGGGACTGGCGATGATGCTCGGCGAGCTGATCACGATCACCCAGAACCGGCTGCCCGTGAAGGTCGTCGTGGTGAACAACTCGTCACTGAACTTCGTCGAGCTCGAGATGAAGGCGGCCGGGTTCGTCACCTACGGCACCGACCTGAACAATCCCGACTTCGCTGCGGTCGCGTCGGCTCTCGGCATCTTCGCGCGCCGGGTCGAGCGGTCGGAGGATCTGCCGGATGCCGTGGCAGAGGTGCTCGCCCACGACGGGCCCGCGCTGCTGGACGTGGTCGCCGAGAGGCAGGAGCTGTCGATGCCGCCGTCGATCAGCGCCGAGCAGGTGAAGGGCTTCGCCCTCTATGCGATCCGCACCGTCATGTCGGGCCGCGGCGACGAGCTGCTGGATCTCGCGAAGGCGAACTGGCGTCAGCTCTTCTGACGCGCCGCGCCGCCGGGCGCGCCCGGTCGTGCGTCGCGGAGCGTCGGCTGTTCGCCTGCCCGCCTGTTCGCCTGCCCACGGCAGCGCAGGTGAACAGGCGGAGGTAGGAGAAAACCTGCGTGTTTCGTCCTGCGCTCGCGTGTTCGCCTACGTCGGATGAGTCGGGATGCCGGTTGCCGGATGCGGATGCGGATGCGGATGAGGCGGATGAGGAGGAGTGCCGGATGCCGGGCATCCGAGCGGCTGGGTGGGCTTGTCGGGCCCGCCTGCCCGCGGCAGCGCAGGTGAACAGGCGGAGGCAGGAGAAACCTGCGTGTTTCGTCCTGCGCTCGCGTGATCGCCTACGTCGGATGAGTCGAGATGCCGGATGCGGATGCGGATGCGGATGAGGATGAGGCGGATGAGGAGGAGTGCCGGATGCCGGGCATCCGAGCGGCTGGTGGGCTTGTCGGGCCCGCCTGCCCGCGCCAGCGTAGGCCAACAGGCGGAGGTAGGAGAGAATCCGGGTGTTTCGTCCTGCGCTCGCGTGTTCACCTACGTCGGATGAGTCGGGATGCGGGATGCGGGATACGGGATGCCGGATGCCGAGTCGGCGCGACCTACTCGTCGAGCAGAGCGCGCACCTGGGTGGCCTCGCCCGTGCGGCCGAGCCTCTCGAGCACGTCGCCCAGCTCGAGGGCGGCCACCTGGCGCAGCGGTGGAATCTCGGCGCCCCGGTCGAGCACGCTGCGGTACAGCGGCACCGCGTCGTCGAGGCGGTCGACACCGGCGAGCGTGCGGGCGGCGAACAGCTCCGACCCGCCTGCCGATCCGGGATCACCGATCGCCGCGAAGCCGTCGGCTGCGGTGAGCAGCGCCGCGATCGCCTCGTCGATGCGGTCGAACTCGAGCAGCGCGCGGCCGCGCGAGTCGGTGACGTCGGCGATCAGCCAGTCCGCCTCGTGCTCGACCGCGAGGGCGCGCACCTCCTCGAACAGAGCGAACGCGCGCTCGTCGCGTGCACCGCCGTACAGCTGCCCGAGGTTGTGCAGCACCTCGACGATCGCGCCGACCGCGTCGGTGGGGCGCACCAGCTCGGCTGCCTGCTCGAGCAGGTCGCGAGCGTCGGAGTGCTCGCCGAATCGCGCGAGGATCTTGGCCTGCTCGGTGAGCACGAGGGCCTGTTCGGCGGGCTCCTCGGCCTCGGCATGCAGCTCCGCCGCGTAGCCGTACGCACCCATCGCCTGGCCGTACTCGTCAGCGGCGGCCAGCGCACGGCCCAGCACGCCGGCCGTCATCGCGCGCGACGCCGCCGATGCCCCGTCGCCCTCCTCGCGCTGCAGCACGTCGCCGAGCAGCTCGGCGGCCTCGGCCGCGAAACCGGCCGCGAGCATCGCCCGCCCGAGCCGGAACCCCGCGCCGCTGACATCGGCGTCGCGCTCGCGCATCAGGCGGATGCCCGCACGGTACCGCGGCACGGCCTGATCGGGGTACCCGGCGTCGTCCCACAGCGCGCCGGCGAGCATCTGAGCCTCGGCCAGCGCGACGGCCGCGCCGAGCGTGGTCAGGATGCCTGCTGCGGCGTCGGCGTCGCGGGCGCCCTCCTCGAGCCGACCCGCGCCGCCGTGCAGCCGCGCTCGCATCTCGAGCAGACGCGCCCGCTGACCCGGGTTCAGGGCGTCGTCGGCCAGCAGCGACTCGAGCAGAGCGTGCGCCTGCTCGATCTCGCCCTGAGCCGTGCACGCCATGGCGCGCAGCATCCGGCTCGATGCCACCAGCCGGTCGTCGCCGGCCTCGGCGAAGCACGCAGCGGCGTGCTCGGTGAGTTCAACCGCACCGACGGGATCGTCGCCTCTCAACCGCAGCGCCGCCAGGGTCAGCGCGACGTCGCCGCGCGACCAGGCCGGCAGGCGGGTGGCATCCGCCCACTCCTGCTCGAGGCCCGAGTGATCGCCGACATCGTCGCGCCCGAACAGCGAGAGTCCGCGGCGCGCCTCCAGCTCGGCCTGCTCCGGGCGACCGGCTTCCCGCAGCGCGGCACCGCGCAGCGGCAGCAGCGCCTCTGCCGTGGTCCACTCCGCGAGCGACGCGAGCGCGCCGATGCGCACACCGAGCAGCCGCGCCCGCTTCTCGGCGTCGGCGAGCTCGCCGGCGCGTTCGGCCGCGGCCAGCGCATCCTGCTCGGAGCCGTACCCGGTCAGCGCGAGGGCGCGCTCGTACCAGCCCTCGGTATCCTGCGGCTCGGGCGCGCGCGCCTCGACTGCGAACGCGTCCGAGCGGATGGGCACGTCCCAGCGCGCACCGGCCAGCGCGTGCATGCGTGCCCGGCGCTGCGCGTGCCAGTCCGAGCCGTCGCGGGCGTCGAACTCGGCGCCGATGCGGTCGGCGGCGGCGCTCGCCGCGGCGGCGAGGGCGGATGCCGTCCACTCGTCGTCGTGTTCCCCGAAGAACGCACCGAGGCCGGGGGCGTCCGCGCCGCGCACGGTCGCGTCGCCGTGCCCGACCGCGGCCACGCGGTCGAGGGCGAAGGAGACGGCCGACAGCATCGCGAAGTGCCCGTCGACGTTGAGCGGGTCGTGCGCCAGCCACGACAGATGACGTTCGACCAGCGTGAGCGCCCGAGCCTCGTTGCCGGTGACCGCAGCGAACACGATGTTGTTCGCGACGATCCCGAGATTGTCGGGGTTGTCCTTCGCGAGCCGGTAGCTGCGCAGGTGCGCCGACCGCGCGTCGTCGAGACGATCGGTGCGCAGATACGGCAGCAGCACGCGCGACAGGGCGTGCTCGGGCTCCTCACCGCACGAGAAGCCGCCCTCGATCATCTCCTCGACCAGGTCGATCGCCTGCTCGTCGCGATCGGTGACGGCAAAGAACCCGGCGTTCTGGCTGCGGCCGCAGGCATCGCAGTGGCTGTAGTCGTCGCGGGGCGTCGTCTCGAGCAGACCGCGCAGCCGTTCGGCGTCGTCCATCCGGCCCGAGGCCCAGGCGTCTTCGAAGCGCGCCGTGAGGACCCCGCTCATGCCGATCCCGGCGCGCCGGTAGTGCGCCTCCATGTCATCGAGCACGGCTGCGATCTGCGCGCTCGAGAACGCCGGTGACGCGCGCAGCGTCGCGGCCATCCACTTGAACTGCCACATGAGGTCGGCGGCCCCGTTCTCGATGTCGAGCGGGAAGCGCTGCGGGTCGGCGTCGTGGTGGGCGAGGCACCACGCGAACGAGTTCAGCATCACGTCGGTGAGCCCGCCCATGTTCGCCGACGCCGTCTGGCGCATGCGCGCCTGGTACTCGAGCTGCTCGTCGTCGAGCTCCTGGGCGAGCGCGACGGCCTCGGCCGTGAGTGCCTGCTCGTGCGGACCCCACGGAGTGCTGTCGATCTCCTCGAGCAGCCGCCGGAATCGTGTCGTCGAGTCGGTCATCAGGGCTCCTCGGTGAGACTGCGCGGCAGATCGAGCCCGTCGAAGGGGAAGTCGTCGCGCACCCCCGCCGACAGTGCGACGAGGTCGGTCAGGGCCGTGGTCAGCAGTGACCGGTCGGCATCGGTCAGCGGGTGGTGGCCGGCGAGCAGCGCCTGGATGTACAGCAGCTGCACCGTGCGCGAGAACACGGCGTCGTCCTCGACCGCGGAGAGGGTGCGCACCACACGGTTCGACCAGTTCAGGCACAGCCGCGCGCGCAGGTCGTCGTCGGCCGCATCGCCGACCGTGTCGTCGATCCGCGACAGCACGCCGCCCCACAGCCCGCCGGCGATGCCCTTGGTGCGGCCGCGGTCGATCGCCCGCAGCACGCGAGGATCGGCGACGTAGAGTCCGCTGAGATCGGCGCGGTCGATCGTCCGCACGATCACCGCGCATCCGGAGTCGGCGAGCACGGCGCTCGCGCGCGCCTCCAGCGCGATCGCCGCCTGCCGGTCGTCGAGGGGAGGCGGGTCGAGCCGGTCGAGCTCGCCGGTCACGTCGATCTGCTCGACGGTGACCTCGGGGAACAGCCCCGGCAGGCCGGCGATGAGGTCGGCGTCGTACAGGTAGCCGCCGTTGACGAGGATCTCGGATGCCGGGATGACACCGGCCACCTGACGGAACTCGTCGACGGTGCGCGCATAGCGCACGTGGCGGTGCTGCTCGACGAGATCACCGATCCGCGCACTGCCGTGGTTGGTCTCGACCGTCAGCCAGCGCGTGATGAAGCGGGCGAGTTCGTCGTCGTGGCGCACGAGCGACTTCAGGCCCTGCTCATGCACCGCGACGAACTGGGTGAGCAGGTGCGGCGCCGTGAGCCCGAGCTCGAGCACCCAGCGGCGGATGCCCGCACCCAGCTGGTCGCGCACGTGCTCGAGAGATGCGTCTTCGACGAGGGACTCGCGGCTCGCGGTGGGGGAGAGGCCCGTCGAGTCGACGACCGCGCGCACGAAGAACGCCCAGTCGGGCAGCACCTCCGCCGAGCGCTCGGCCAGCAGCATCCGGCCGAGATAGGTGCGCGTCGCCTGTCGCAGGTTCGGCGGCGGCGCGAACGGGAGCACGTAGGCGAGGCCGCGGGTGCCGGTGGCCGGCTCCGAGATCTCGATGACGTCCATCGGGGTCGCGCCGATCAGGTCGCGGCCGTACGCGAGGGCGGCGCCCGCGTCTCCTTCGCCGAGGAACGGCGCGGGGCGTGTGATCTCGACATCGCCCCCTGGCATCGCGATCGTGACCCGCACGGGCAGGAACTCGCCGAAGTCCTGCGCGAGCTGCCTGACCGCGGCGGGGCGCAGCAGGTCGGCGTGCTCGAAACGGGGGGTGAGGTGCACGCTGGTGCCGATCGGCACGTCCTCGTCGAGCTCGACGACCTGGAACGTGCCGTCGGAGCTGCCCGTCCACTCCACTCCCGCACCGCCGCGCGCACTGCGCGAGCGGATGACGATGCGATCCGACACCATGAAGCAGCTCAGCAGCCCGATGCCGAACTGTCCGAGGTAGTCGCTGCGCGGCATGTCGAAGATGTCGCGCTTCGAGCTGCGACCCACGGTGGCGAGCAGATCGGCGACCTCGGCCGCCGTCAGGCCGACGCCGTCGTCGCGCAGCACGAACTCGCCGCCGTCGTCGGCGAGCGGGGTGATCCGGATGCCGGTGCCGCCGCCATCCACCTCGGCGCGGGCGGCGATGGCATCGCGGGCGTTCTGCAGCAGTTCGCGCAGGTACACGCGAGGGCCGGAGTAGATGTGCCGGCTCAGCAGATCGACGACTCCCCGGAGGTCCACCTGGAACTGCTGCACATCTGCGCCCACTGCGCCCCTCTCATCACCGGTTCTCAGCCGGTCGCGACCGGCTCATCCAGTCTGCCCGACACTCGCGACTCACGCGGGCGTCGGCGACGGTTCTGCCCACGGTTGCGGATGCCGTACACTTGAGGGGCAGTTGTCTGCATCCTTCACCGTGCCTCAGGGCCGCGGCGGGGAGGCGGACCCAGAGGCCGACCGGTCTCTAGGGCGGTAGCTCAATTGGCAGAGCAGCGGTCTCCAAAACCGCAGGTTGCAGGTTCGATTCCTGTCCGCCCTGCGCGTCAGCGCATGCTGACTCACGAAAGGTACGTGCATGGACCAGGACGACGTTCGCGGCGACATCGCCGCCACGGGCACCTACGCCCTGCGCGACAGCAAGCTCGGCTTCTTCGGACGCATCGCCCTGTTCTTCCGCCAGGTCATCAGCGAACTTCGCAAGGTCGTCACGCCGACCCGCAAGGAACTCGCCAAGTTCACCACCGTGGTGTTCGTCTTCGTGCTGATCGTCATGGGTCTGGTCTACGGACTCGACTGGATCTTCGGAACCGGGGCGCATTACGTCTTCGGAGTTCCGCTGAGCTGACGAACCCACGTCGACGGCCGTACACCGGACCGTTGCAGCGATTGGAAAGAAGCAAAGTGTCTGACAAGTATTCCGACGACGCCGACTGGGCGACCGCCGCCGAGCAGTCCAGCGAAGAGGACGAGGCCCAGGAGGGCAACGTGCTCGCCGAGCAGGAGCAGTCGTCCTCAGCCGCCGAGCACACCGCTCTGCACATCGAGGGCGAGACCGGCGTGGAGTACGACGACACCGACGACATCGAAATCGAAGACCCGGAGGCGGACGCGATCGTGAACGACGCTCTGAACCTGGACGAAGCGGCTGAGTCTGAAGCAGCCGCCGAGGTCCTCAACGACGCAGTGGCGGAGGAGTCCGCCGAGGCCGAGGCGGCTGCGGCCGACGAGGTCGCCCCGTACGACGGCCCTGAGGTCGATGACGACGCCGTCGAGGAGGACCCGTACGAGGCGTTCCGCATGGACCTTCGCATGCTGCCCGGCAAGTGGTACGTCATCCACTCGTACGCCGGCTTCGAGCGCAAGGTGAAGGCGAACATCGAGCAGCGCAAGTCGACGCTCGAGGTCGAGGACGACATCTATCAGATCGAGGTCCCGATGGAGGACGTCGTCGAGATCAAGAACGGCCAGCGCAAGATGGTCAACCGCGTGCGCATCCCCGGCTACGTGCTGGTGCGCATGGAGCTCAACGAGGACACCTGGTCGGTCGTGCGCCACACGCCCGGCGTGACCGGCTTCGTGGGCAACGCCCACAACCCGACCCCGCTGCGCTTCGAAGAGGCGTTCAACATGCTGAAGTCGCTGGTCGAGGTCAAGGACGTCCCCACCGCGAAGTCCATCGCGGCCAAGGGCGGCGTCGCCGTCGCCCGTCCGATGGCGGCCGAGGTCGACTTCGAGGTCGGCGAGACCATCACGATCAAGGAGGGCTCGTTCGCGGGTCTGCCCGGAACGATCAGCGAGATCAACGCTGCCAGCGGCAAGCTCACCGTGCTCGTCTCGCTCTTCGAGCGCGAGACCCCGGTGGAGCTGTCGTTCGAGCAGGTCACCAAGATGACCTGACGCCTCCCGCGTCTGCAGAGCGCCCCGTCGGCTTCGGCCGGCGGGGCGCTTCGCGTGCGGTAGACTTATGTGGTTTGTGCGCGAGCACAGTCAGCACCGCGCCCCGGAGACGCCGGGGAAGCGGGAGAGGGATGCCCACGGCATCCGCTCGATGAAAGGAAAATCATGGCACCCAAGAAGAAGGTGACCGGCCTGATCAAGCTTCAGATCAACGCCGGTGCAGCCAACCCGGCGCCGCCGATCGGCCCCGCGCTCGGTCAGCACGGCGTGAACATCATGGAGTTCTGCAAGGCGTACAACGCCGCGACCGAGTCGCAGCGCGGCAACGTCATCCCGGTGGAGATCACCGTCTACGAGGACCGCAGCTTCACGTTCGTCCTGAAGACCCCGCCGGCAGCCGAGCTGATCAAGAAGGCCGCAGGCGTCGCGAAGGCCTCGGCCACCCCGCACACCGTCAAGGTCGGCAAGATCAGCAAGGACCAGGTCCGTCAGATCGCCGAGCAGAAGCAGGCTGACCTGAACGCGAACGACATCGACGCCGCATCGAAGATCATCGAGGGCACTGCGCGCTCGATGGGCATCACGGTCGAGGGCTGAGGGAGATAACAATGGCTACCAAGTCCAAGGCATACCAGGCGGCTCTCGCGAAGATCGGCGACGACCGCTTCTACACCCCGTCCGAGGCTGTCGCCCTCGCGAAGGAGACCGGCTCGGCGAAGTTCGACTCGACCGTCGAGGTCGCGCTGAAGCTCTCGGTCGACCCCCGCAAGGCAGACCAGATGGTGCGCGGCACCGTCATGCTCCCGCACGGCACCGGCAAGACCGCTCGCGTCATCGTGTTCGCCAACGGCCCGGCTGCTGAGGCCGCCATCGCCGCAGGCGCAGACGAGGTCGGCGGCGCCGAGCTCATCGAGAAGGTCGCCGGCGGCTGGACCGACTTCGACGCAGCCGTCTCGACCCCTGAGCTGATGGGCCAGGTCGGTCGTCTGGGTAAGGTGCTCGGCCCCCGCGGTCTGATGCCGAACCCGAAGACCGGCACCGTGACCCCCAACCCGGCCAAGGCCGTCGAGGAGATCAAGGGCGGAAAGATCGAGTTCCGCGTCGACAAGCACGCGAATGTGCACTTCATCGTCGGCAAGGCCTCTTTCACCGCTGAGCAGCTGAACGAGAACATCGGCGCAGCGCTCGAGGAGATCGTGCGCCTCAAGCCGTCGAGCGCGAAGGGCCGTTACATCCAGAAGGGCGCCGTGTCGACCACGTTCGGCCCCGGCATCCCGCTGGACGTCAACGCCATCTGACGCTGATCGACCGGGCCGCTGAGCTCATCGATGCAAGACCCCCGCCGGTTCGCCGGCGGGGGTCTTCTGCGTGATCCGGGGATCAGCCGGTGAAGACGGGCAGCACGAGCAGGACGCCCATGAGCACGAGCAGCGCGGCGATGCCCGTGTCGAGGATCCGCCAGGCGCGCGGCGTGCGCAGCCACCGGCCCAGGTGCCTGGCCCCGAACCCCAGGGCGAAGAACCAGGTGATGCTGCCGAGGATCGCCCCCGCCGCGAAGATCCATCGTGCGTCACCGTGCGTCGCCGCAATCGAGCCGATCAGCAGCACCGTGTCGAGGTAGACGTTGGGATTGAGGAAGGTGAAGGCGAGCGTGGCGACGAGCACCGGCGCGAGGCGGGCACGGGTCGCTGTCGCGGTGCCGCCGCGCCCCGCGGATTCGGATACGGATGCCGGTGCCGCATCCGCCACGAGGATCTCGCCCTCCGCTCGCCATGCGCGCCGCGCGGCGAGGACCCCGTACGCGACGAGCGACAGGCCCCCGAGCCAGCGCGCAGCGACGACGAGCCAGGGCAGCTCGGCGATCAGGAAGCCGAGCCCGGCGGTGCCGACCAGTACGAGCGCCGCGTCGGAGGCCGCGCAGATCAGCACCACGGGAAGGACGTGCTCGCGACGAAGCCCCTGCCGTAGGACGAAGACGTTCTGCGCTCCGACGGCGATGATCAGCGAGTACATGACGCCGAGGCCGGCGAAGAAGGTGAGCACGAACCCACGCTAGAAGCGCGCACACATCAGCGCCAGCGAAGAGAACTCCATCACCATTAGCATGACTTATGTGAAGATCGAGGCCCAGATGGCTGCCACCGTCGCAATGGTCGTCGACGAGGGGAGCTTCGACGCCGCCGCCCGCCGGCTGCACGTGACGCAGTCCGCCGTCAGCCAGCGGATCAAGGCGATCGAGCAGCAGATCGGTCGGGCGGTCGTGGTGCGCTCGCGCCCGGCGCGGGCGACCGAGGCCGGCGAGGCGCTCGTGCGGCTGGCCAGGCAGGTCGCGCTGCTCGAGCACGACACGATCACGGCCTTCGGCCTCGGTGACGCCGCGCTCGACTCCCCGCGGGTGCGCATCCCTCTGGCGGTGAACGCCGACTCGATGGCCACCTGGTTCCTTGCCCCGCTCGCGCGGGTGGCACGGCAGCATCCGATCGACGTCGACCTGCACCGCGATGATCAGGACTACACCGCTCGCATGCTGGAATCGGGTGAGGTGATGGCTGCCGTCACCAGCGAGGCCCAACCGGTCGGCGGCAGTGCTGTCACGCCCCTCGGTGTGCTCGAGTACCGCGCGATGGCGACGCCGGACTACGTCTCCCGCTGGTTCCCCGACGGCGTCACCGCCGACGCGCTCGCCCGTGCGCCCTTCGTCGACTTCGACCGCCGCGACGCACTGCAGCAGGGCTGGCTGCGGGCGAGAGGCGTGGATCCGTGGCAGGTGCCGAGGCACTACGTGCCAGCATCCCACGACTTCTCCGAAGCCGTCCGGCTCGGACTCGGATGGGGTCTCATCCCCGCGCCGCACATCTCTGATGATCTCGCCGCGCTGGGTGAGCCGCACGTGCGCGTGCCGCTGTACTGGCAGCAGTGGAACCTGCGTTCGCCGCTGCTCGACGCGATCGCCGAAGAGGTGGCGGCAGAGGCCGCCCGGGTGCTGGCCCCGCTCTGACCGGGCATCGGGCGCAGCCCTCCGCTCAGTCCGACAGGGCCAATGCGCGGAACATGTCACGCTCGCGAAGCGCGGAGCGACGGCTCGGGGCGAGGGGCGCGCGCGCCGGGGGCGCGTGACCCGTGGTGCGACGGTAGAGCTCATCGATCAGGCGGGTCGCGAGAACGACGAGCTGACCGATCTCCTTGTCATCGCGATCGATCCACACCGAGCGCGGCTCATCGTGGATCGGGTTGAAGTCATCGTGCTCCTCCCACACGAACAGTGTTCGCTCAGCGCCGAGCACATGCTGCTGCCACCAGACCTGACGAAGGTAGGTGCGGGGGATGGTGCGCCACGACTTGTTCGTGGTCTTGATCTCGGCAAGCAGGACGCGTCCGTCGCCATCCACGCAGATGCCGTCCGGGGTCGCCAGATGGCGCTTCTCGACCTCGGCGTGGAAGAGTGCCGACGAAGGCAGGATGCCGTGGGTGGCCGCCACCCATGCCGCGATCTCCGGTTCGCGGCGTCGCCCGTGATCGGTGTACGCGTTGCCGCCGAACCGGGGACCGGCACCGAGCTTCGCATCCGCCGTGCGTGCGATCGAGGCCTCGCTCGAGAGGCCGGCCACGTCGGTGGCGGTGATCCCGCGCGCTCGCGCCCGCAGCCAGGCGACCCGGTCGCGGGAGTCCGCGAGGATGCGCGCTTGGAGTTCGGGAGTCACCCTACGAGGCTACCCGCGGAGGGTCCGACCGTCGGCCTCCACACGCCGTGGTGTCGCGCTGACCGGTCACCGGCGTCGGAACGCGTTCCGCGCGCGCACCCACAGCGGGTCCGCCTCGGATGCGCCGGCGCCGATGCGCGCGAGTCCGCCGAGCTGCCCGATCAGGCAGGCCGCGCTGACCACGGTCACGGCCGCGAGGGCGATCGTCACCGACAGCTGCTGATCGGTCGTGACGACGCCGCGGACGAATCCCGACACTCCGAAGATGAGCAGCAGCAGCGTGCAGCTGATCGTCAGTGAGCGCACGAGCAGCGCGGGCTCGAGGTATATGGTGCGGGCCAGCACGTAACCGCGCGCGGAGCGGGAACGGGCGCCCGCGCGATACGGCATCCTCATCCACCAGGCGGCGGCGCGGGCCAGCTGTCGGCCGGAGCGGTGCAGCCTCCAGAGCACGAAGACGCCGCCGGCGGCCACGGCTGGTGCGATGACCGCGGTCGCGACGGTCGCGGCTTCACGCGGCGAGGGCCCGAGAAGGAACGACCAGGCCGCTGAGCCGACGACGAGCGCCGCCGTGGTGACGACGAAGGCGAGGATGCCCACGGCGAGGCGACTCCAGCGTTCGTAGTCGCCTCGAAGCGCTGCGACCGCCCGGTCGGCGTCAGCGGGTCGAGCGGTCGGCGATTCCGCCTGCTCCAACCACGGGCGAGATGCAGGGCTGATCAGCCGGAATGCCATCAGACGGCCGCCGGCGGGAACATCGGGACTTCTTGAGGGGACTGGCCGTCTGCGAGCAGCTGAGTGGTGACCAGAGCGAAGGCGACCGACAGCAGCAGCATCTGCTCCTGTTCGGGGTCGGATCCGATCCCCGTCACGACGACCGTCCCGGCATCGTCGGGCAGAGCCATCTCTCCTATGGCGACAAGCCACGCTCGCCCCTCGATCTCCCGTGTACCGCGGACGATCGTGCCGACGCGCTCATCCGGGGATCGGAAGGTCTCGGCTGCGCTGTCCTCGCCGAACCTGGCGAGGGGGAGGAGGCTGTGCAGGCCCTTGGCGGCGTCTTGTTCGGGGTGCACCAGCACCTGGGTTCCCATGAAGGAGATCGACGGGTGCTCGCCGAGGATGATCGAGACTCCGGCGAAGGCGAACGATGCGTCCGCGAACGCCTGCGCTCCCGCGTGGAAGCCCGCCGTGACAGACGCGCGGCCCTCGTCGGACATCCATCCCGCACTGCTCGCCAGATACCATTCGAGCCACTCTGAGGGCGTGCGCTCGCCGTGCGCGATGAACTCGATCCACCCCTGGGGAAGGCGCTGGCGCACCTGGTGCTGTGTCGAGGAGGTCACGCGCTCAGCTCCTCGTCGGTGCGGGGACCATTCCCGTCGACGGTGTTGTGCGCGCGTTCGAGGAGGTTCTGCCACGGGCCGGAGAGGCTCTCGACGAAGCTGGTGCCCTCGTCATGCGCGCTCTTGAGCGTGTTCGTCATCCAATAGGAGTTCGACACCATGTTGCGGAAGTTGAGCTGCAGCACGACCGCCAGCGAGCCAGCGGCGGTTCCACCCCCTGCCAGGGCCGGGGTCATGCGCTGGATGGAGGGGACGACCACGGATCCGCCGGGTCCGAGGACCGACTTCGCCAGGCCGCCGAGCGCGCCGCCGAGCGCCATGCCCAGCGCGCCCATCGCGAAGTCCTCGAACGAGCCGCGACCGGTCGCCCACTGCAGAGCGTCGATCCCCACCAGAACGCCGGCGATGATGGTGGCAGCCAGTCCGAGGCCGGTCAGCGGCGGGAACAGCGCCAGGATCGCGATGACCGGAAGCGCGGCGCGCAGGATGTCCTCGACAATGGGGACGACATTGTCCATGAACCAGGCGCCGGCATCGCCGACACCGCCCCAGAACGCGTCCCAGTCGCTCTCCTGGTAGGCGTTCAGCTCGTCCTGCGCCGACGCGAGCTGCGACGCCGTGGCACTGGCATCCGCGTTGACCTGCTCGAGCAGCGCACGGGCCTGCTGACGGATGCCAGCGAGCTCGTCGCGTGCGCCCGCAAGCGCTGTCGCGGCGGCATCCGAGTCGGCGGCGGCCTCGGGCGCCGCGTCCGGAGCCTTCGCCGCATCGGCAGCCTGCGAGCTCTGCTGTGCGCGAGTGGCGACGGTCGCCTCAGCCAGAGCCGCCTGCTCCTCGAGGTGTCTCGCTGTCGTCTGATGCCCTCCCAGGGCCATCGCCCAGCCCGCGAGGGCGTCGCGTGACTGGCGCAGGGCGCCTGCGGAGGTCAAGAGCTGCGGGCGGAAGTCCTCGCTGAGCGTCGCGCGGAAAGCGTCGCCCGATTCGCCGACCCAGCTGCCGTCCTCGTCACTGTGCAGGATCCGGGCGGATTCGTCGACGTCGTCGACGGTGGTGGTGAGAGTGTCCACCAGCTGCTCGATGACGCTGACGTCTCCCGGAGCGGGGTCGAAACCCAGAGCGGGGAAGCTCACGACTGCCCGCCTTCCGGCTCCATGCCGGCGGTCAACTCGGCGTCGAAGTCCTGGAACGCGGTCACGATGCCCTCCAGGCCCTTGCCGGCGTCGGAGGCGAAGCTGGAGAGTCTGCGGAGGCTGTTGCCCCAGAAGCCACCCATGCTCTGCAGTCGGTCGCGCAGCACATCCTGCGCGACCGCGGAGGAGGGGACATCGCTCACGGCATCCGTCGAGGACGAGAGCACGTCGCCGATGTCTCCGAGTGTTCTGCGGGTGCTCTCGAGAGCCGAGTAGTCGACGCTGACGTCAGGCATGTGATCCCCCCGGGTGTTGTTCGATGTCTCGACGTTACGCGATGGCGTCGAACGCGACGATGGGGAGGAGTCCCCACGTGCGGGAGGGCAGCGCGATTTTGCCGCTGCGGACGGATGCCGTAGGCTTTCCGTAACCGAAGACCGCCGGTCATCGTCGTGTGCGAACGTGACGATCGAAGCACTGCTCAGCAGGGGCCCGCGCAGGTGTGCGAAATTCTTCTGAAGCTCCGTGCGCTTGCGCCGGAGCTTTTCTCATGTCGTGGGGTGGTCGAGGTCGACGCCCCGCATCCGCGTGGCGTCCGTACACGTAAGGAGTGACCATGGCGCAGAAGGATGCAACGGTTGCCGAGCTCACGAAGTCTTTCGAGAACTCGAACGCCGTCCTGCTGACCGAGTACCGCGGTCTGACGGTTGCCCAGCTCAAGGAGCTGCGCACCAACATCCGTCAGGACGCGGAATACGCCGTGGTGAAGAACACGCTGACCAAGATCGCCGCGAACAACGCGGGGATCACGACGCTGGACGACGGCTTCAAGGGCCCGTCGGCCGTCGCGTTCGTGCACGGTGACTTCGTCGCCACTGCCAAGGCTCTTCGTGACTTCGCCAAGGCCAACCCGCTTCTCGTGATCAAGGGCGGCGTCTTCGAGGGCAAGACCCTCGACGCCGACGAGGTCGACAAGTACGCCTCGCTCGAGAGCCGTGAGGTTCTGCTGGCGAAGGCAGCGGGCATGATGAAGGCGACGATGGGCAAGGCTGCCGCCACCATCGACGCGCTTCGCGAAAAGCTGGAGACCGCCGAGGCCGCGTGAGCGTCCGGCGATCTCTTCACCAAAACCACACCTTTATCTAGGAGAAACATCATGGCGAAGCTTTCCACTGAGGAGCTGCTGGAGCAGTTCGCAGGCCTCACCCTCGTCGAGCTCAGCGATTTCGTGAAGGCGTTCGAGGAGAAGTTCGACGTCACCGCGGCCGCCCCGGTCGCCGTTGCCGGCGCTGCAGGTGGCGCTGGCGCTGCTGAGGCCGAGGAGGAGAAGGACTCGTTCGACGTCGTCCTCGAGGCCGCCGGCGACAAGAAGATCCAGGTCATCAAGACCGTCCGCGAGCTCACCTCGCTGGGCCTCGGCGAGGCCAAGGCCGTCGTCGACGGTGCTCCGAAGGCCGTCCTCGAGGGCGCCAACAAGGAGACCGCCGAGAAGGCGAAGGAGGCCCTCGAGGCCGCCGGCGCCACGGTCACCCTCAAGTAATCGCGCCTCACCGCGTACAGAAGGCCTCCGGCTCGCGCCGGGGGCCTTCTGGCGTATTCGGGCCTTCTGGCGTATTCGGGCCTTCTGGCGTATCCGGGCTTCTGGCGTATCCGGGCCGCGACGCCGGCGCGTCGGCTACGGGCGAGGCGCCGCTGTCGACGAGCGGACGACCAGTTCGGACGGCACCGCGAGCTGCTCGGCGGGGGCATCCGGGGCATCCATCCTGCGCAGCAGCAGCTCGACCGCGGCGAGTCCCTGCATCCGCGGCTGCTGGCGCACCGTCGTCAGCGCGAACATCTCCGCGTGCGCGTGGTCGTCGATCCCGACCACGCTCAGCTCCGCCGGCACCGACAGGCCGAGGCGCCTGGCAGCGATGATGCCGCCGATCGCCGCCTCGTCGCACACCGCGACGAAGGCGGTCGGCCGGTTCTGCCGGTCGCCCAGCATGCGCACGCCCGCCTCGTAGCCGCCGGGCGTGGTGGAGTCGCCGGGGGCGTGTCGGATGGCCGCCTGCAGCGATGCGGCGCTCATGGCCGCACGGTAGCCGCGCAGTCGCTGCTCGTCGCCGTAGGCGTGGGTGGCGGCATCGTCACGGCCGCCGAGGAACGCGATGTCGTGGTGCCCGAGGTCGATCAGGTGCTCGGTCGCGATGCGCGCAGCCGCCTCGTCGTCGATCGAGACGGAACTGTTCTCCTCGCGATAGGCGCCGACGCTCACCAGCGGTGACCCGACCCGCACCAGGCGCGACAGCTCGTGCGTGCTCGGCTGGATGCCGACGGCGATGATCCCGTCGAGCCGGCGCCGGGGGAGCACGTCCGAGAAGAGCCGGTCGCGCTCGTCCGATCCCTCCCGCATCCCGTAGAGGATGAGGTCCTGTCCGGCGTCCAGCAGTCCCTCCTGGATGCCCGCGAGCAGCTCCGCGAAGAACCACCTGTCCAGCGCGGGCATGATCACGCCGACCGACAGCGAGCGTCCGGTGGCGAGCGTCGTGGCGGAGGAATGCGCGACGTAGTGCAGCTCGCGTGCGGCGTCACGCACTCGCTGCCGGGCCTCGGACGAGACGTAGCCGCCCCCGCTCAGCGCGCGGCTCGCCGTGGCCTTGGACACACCGGCTCTCGCGGCGACGTCGGCGATCGTGCTCATGGGTCTCCTCGAGTCGGCTCCGTCAGGCTACCCGGCATCCGGCATAGAGGGAACCGGTTCCATGCGCTACGCTTTGGGAGCGCTCCCAAAGCAGTGATCACGTATGCACAACGGTTGTGGGGTTGTCTGCGCGTGGCATTGTGCCGGGGCGCCCCGGGCAAGTAGGTTGTCCTGGAATCGGTTCCTCAACGCTGCGGATTCTCCGCCGAACGAGGCCCGGAACACCCTGGAAGAGGAGAAAACACATGGCTCTGTCACAGCGATACCGCCTGCTTGCTCCCCTCGCCCTGGTCGGCGCGACCGCACTTGCGCTGACCGGATGCGCGGAGGCTTCATCTGGAGGCGGCGACGACGGCAACGTCGAAGGCAAGACGGTCCGCATCTCCGGTGGCATCACCGGAACCGAGGCAGACGACCTCAACGAGAGCTTCGCGGCCTTCGAGAAGGACACCGGGATCAAGGTCGAATACACCGGCGACAAGAGCTTCGAGGGCAACATCGTCACCAAGGTGGCCGGTGGCGACGCACCCGACATCGCCATCGTCCCGCAGCCGGGTCTGCTGAAGACCCTCGTCGAGACCGGCAAGGTCGCCGAGGCGCCCGAGAGCGTCTCGAAGGCCGTGGACGAGAACTGGTCGAAGGACTGGAAGGCCTACGGCACGTTCGACGACACGTTCTACGCGGCGCCGATGCTCGCGAACCTGAAGGGCTACATCTGGTACTCGCCTGCGAAGTTCAAGGAGTGGGGTGTCGAGATCCCCAAGACCTGGGACGAGATGATCTCCCTCACCGACACCATCAAGGAGAAGTCGGGACAGGCGCCCTGGTGTGCCGGATTCGCCTCGGGTGAAGCCTCCGGCTGGCCTGGCACCGACTGGATCGAGGACCTCGTCCTTCGCCAGTCCGGTCCTGAGGTCTACGACGACTGGGTGGCGGGAGATGTGAAGTTCACCGACCCGGAGATCAAGGAGGCTTTCGACGCCGTCGGCTCGATCATCCTCAACCCCGACTACGTGAACGCCGGCTTCGGCGATGTGAAGAGCATCAACTCGACCGCGTTCGCCGACGTCGCGGCCAAGGTCGCCGACGGCAGCTGTGCGCTGACGCACCAGGCATCGTTCCTCTCGGCCAACTTCCTCGACGTGAAGAACGCCGCCGGTGAGACCCCCGAGGTCGGACCGGAGGGCGACGTCTACGCCTTCATCACCCCCGGAATCACCGAGGGCGAGCTGCAGGTCGAGGGTGGCGGCGAGTTCGTCGCGGCCTTCAACGACGACGCCGCGACGGTGAAGGTGCTCGAGTTCATGGCATCGCCCGAGTTCGCTGACGCACGCGTCGAGCTGGGCGGCGTGATCTCGGCGAACAAGAACGCCGACGCGAGCCTCGCGAGTAGCGAGTTCCTGCAGGAGGCCATGGGCATCCTGCAGGATGACTCGACCGTCTTCCGCTTCGACGCGTCCGACCTCATGCCGTCGACGGTCGGCTCCGGGTCGTTCTGGAAGGGCATGGTCGACTGGATCGACGGCAAGGACACCGACCAGGTGCTGAGCGACATCCAGGCAGGTTACGAGAACTAGTCGAGCGCGCTAGTCTGAGCGCAATCCGCTGGTGAAGGCGGGGTCGGGCAGCGATGCCCGACCCCGCATCCTTACTCAGAAGGGGACCCCATGTCACTGCTGACAGCCGAGGAAGAAGACACGGCGGAGCTGCCGAAGACGACGCACGGTGTGGATGCCAAGGGGCGCCGGATCACGCAGATCGTGGTCATCGCCGGGTTCGTCCTCATCGCCGCGATGCTGTTCCTGCTCATCATCTCGGCACCGATGGAAGACCCCGCCCGCATCGCCCTCGGGCCGGCTTCTCTCAACAACTTCTTCCTGTGGCTGGGCGGGTTGCATCCGCTCGTCCAGATCCCCGCCGTGCTGCTCGCCTTCGGCGTCGTCGTCGCGATCGTGCTCGTGCTGATCGAGTTCGCACCGCGCCCGGGCCGCGGCTACTTCGTCATGCGGCTGGTCGCGTGCCTGGTCATCCCGGTGCTCGCCCTGATGCTGCTGCGGCCGTTCTCGAACGCCGTGCTGTACGTCGTCGCGATCGCCCTGCTGTCGGGCGCTCTGCTCTTCTTCGCCGACTACCGCTCACGTCAGGGGGCCGGCTACCTGTTCCAGCTGGTCCTCTTCATGGCCCCCGCAGCGATCATGCTGCTGCTCGGGCTCATCTACCCGGCGGTCTCCACGTTCGTCAAGTCGTTCTTCGACAAGAAGGGCGACCAGTTCGTCGGACTCGAGAACTACATCTGGGTGTTCACGAACCCCGTCGGAACGTGGTCGGTGGTCAACACCCTGATCTGGGCGCTGCTCGCCCCGACGATCTCGGTCGCCTTCGGTCTCGCCTACGCCGTCTTCATCGACCGCGCACGCGGCGAGAAGGTGCTGAAGGTGCTCGTCTTCATGCCCGTCGCGATCTCGTTCGTCGGCGCGGGCATCATCTGGAAGTTCATGTACGACTACCGTCAGGGCGACCAGATCGGCCTGTTGAACGCCATCGTTACCCTGTTCGGCGGCGACCCGGTGAGCTGGCTGGCGGTCAAGCCGCTGATCAACACCTTCATGCTCCTGATCGTCTTCATCTGGACGCAGACGGGCTTCGCGATGGTGATCCTCTCCGCCGCGATCAAGGCTGTCCCGGCCGAACAGCTGGAGGCCGCCGAGCTCGACGGCACGAACGCATGGCAGCGGTTCTGGAACGTCACCGTGCCCGGCATCCGCTCGTCGCTGATCGTCGTGCTCACGACGATCACGATCATGTCGCTGAAGGTCTATGACATCGTCGCGGTGATGACCGGCGGACGCGACGACACCACGGTCCTCGGTTTCGAGATGGTCAACCAGCAGCAGCGCTTCCAGAGCTACGGGCACTCGTCGGCCCTCGCCGTCGTGCTGTTCATCTTCGTACTGCCCCTGATCATCTACAACGCCCGTTCGCTGGCCAAGCAGAGGGAGATCCGCTGATGACCGCCACAGAAGTCGTCGTCCGCGACAGCCGCACCAAGCGCCAGATCGCCCGCGACACCCGCCGAAACGAGGCGATCGCACACAAGAAGCTCACGTCGAAGGGCGCCACCATCGCCGCCGTGATCATCGCGGTGTTCTGGACCATCCCCACCTTCGGCCTGTTCGTCACATCGTTCCGCCCCGGCGCCGACACGCAGTCGACCGGGTGGTGGACCGCCTTCACGAACCCCGAGTTCACGCTCGACAACTACGCCGAGGCGCTCAACGCAGGCGGCACCTCGACCACGCTCGCCACCGCGTTCATCAACTCGCTGGCGATCACGGTCCCGGCGACGGTGTTCCCGATCGTGATCGCGGCGCTCGCCGCCTACGCCTTCGCGTGGATCGATTTCAAGGGCCGCAACCTGCTGTTCGTCTTCGTGTTCGCCCTGCAGATCGTGCCGCTGCAGATGGCACTGGTGCCGCTGCTGAGCCTGTTCTCGGATGGCCTCACGATCAACGACGTGATGGTCTTCCCCGGACTCACGCTCAACGACGTCGAGTTCAGCTTCGCCCGCGTCTGGATCGCGCACGCGATCTTCGCTCTGCCGCTCGCGACGTTCATGCTGCACAACTTCATCGCCGAGATCCCCGGCGACATCGTCGAGGCCGCGCGCGTCGACGGGGCCGGTCACGGACAGGTGTTCTTCCGCATCATCCTGCCGCTGGCGATGCCGGCCATCGCCTCGTTCGGCATCTTCCAGTTCCTCTGGGTGTGGAACGACCTGCTGGTCGCGACGATCTTCGCCTCGCCCGGCGCGCTGCCCATCACCCAGGCCCTGAACTCGCTGTCGGGCACGTGGGGCAACCGCTGGTTCCTGCAGTCGGCGGGAACGTTCATCTCGATCATCGTGCCGCTGATCGTGTTCTTCGCCCTGCAGCGGTTCTTCGTCCGCGGACTCCTCGCGGGAGCGACGAAGGGCTGACCGCCGGCGGTCTCAGCCCAGCAGCACGAGAAGGACGTGCGACGGCTGATCGGCTTCCAGCTCGTGCAGCACCCCGGCGGTGACGGTGATCGTCCCGCCGGGGGAGAGCACATGCTCTGTTCCGGCCACGCGGAACCGGATGCCGCCTGCGACCACCTGCACGAGGATCGGCACCGGCGCGCGGTGCTCGCGCATGGTCGTGCCGGCGTCCATCGTCAGCATCCGGATCTTGAACCCGTCGCCGTCGATGACCCGGTGCGGGCGGACGCGGCCCGGATCGACGGGATGGGCCTCGACGAGATCGGCGGCCGAACCGCCGAGAAGGTGGAAAGTGTCGGCGCTCATAGCCGAAGGTTAGCGCGGTCGCGGGGCAGAATGGGACGATGAGAAGACGCACGCTGCTGATCGCCGGAAGCGCGACGCTCACCCTCGCTGCACTTCTCGGAGTGCTCGTCGTGCTGCTGCCTCGAGGCGCCACGATCGGACTCGACGTGTTCTGGAACGACCTCATGTCGCAGGTGAGACAGGACTGGATGCTCTCGGCCGCATATCTGCTGAACTGGATCGGCGGCGGGTGGGTCGCCATCATCCTCGTGCCGCTGCTGATCGTGCTGCTGCTCGTGCTGCTGCGACGATGGCGCGGAGCGGTCTTCGCGGCGATCGCCTTCGTGGTCAGTGCCGGGCTCACCCAGCTGCTCAAGGAGATCTTCGCCCGAGCGCGTCCCGACGACATGCTGGTGACCTCGGACTTCGGTTCGTTCCCGTCGGGGCACACCTCGAACGCCGCCACCATCGCCGTGGTCCTCTGGTTGGTCTTCCCGCGGGTGTGGTTGGCGATCATCGGCACGGTCTGGGTCGTGGTGATGGCGCTGTCGCGCACACTGCTCGCCGTGCACTGGATCACCGACACCGTCGGCGGTGCGCTCGTCGGCGCGTCGGCCGCGCTGCTGGTCGGCGCGTTCGTCCTGAGCTGGGCGTCGCTAGGCTGGGCGCCGACCGCAGCACTCGCATCGAGGAGTTCCCGTGACGACGATCCGTCCGTACCGTGATGCCGATCGGGACGCGCTCTACGACATCTGCGTGAAGACGGCGGATGCCGGTGGCGATGCGACCGGCATCTGCACCGACGATCGCCTGTGGGGTGACGTCTTCGCCGTGCCGTACGTCGTGCGGCATCCGGATCTGTCGTGGGTGGTCGAGTCGGACGACGGCCGGACCATCGGGTACGTCGTCGCCACCGATGACACGGATGCCTTCGAACGGTGGTTCCGCGAGGAGTGGTGGCCCTCGAAGCAGAGGGCGTATCCGCTCTCCGGCGCCGCCGAGCCCACCCGTCAGGACGGCATCGTCCGCTATGCCAGCCGCCGCGCACCCGGACGCGAGACGCACGCCGTCGAGTATCCCGCGCACCTGCACATCGACCTGCTGCCCGAGACGCAGGGACAGGGGCTCGGCCGCCGGCTGATCGAGACGCTCTTCGCCGAGCTGGAGAGCCGGGGAACGCGCGGACTGCACCTCGGCATGAACCCCGCGAACACGGGCGCGGGCGCCTTCTATGAGCGTCTCGGCATGCTCCGGCTGGCGTCGAATCCCCACACGACCATGTACGGTGTGCGCTTCGAGTGAGCAGTCAGCTCTGGTCCGAAGCGACGCGCACGATCGGATAGGATGGACAGGTTGTTTCCTGGTGACGTGTCCGAGCGGCCGAAGGAGCACGCTTGGAAAGCGTGTGTTGTGCAAGCAACCGAGGGTTCGAATCCCTCCGTCACCGCCAGAATCCGCCGAAGGCCCTCACGATGTGGGGGCCTTCGGCGCTCAGCACGCCCACGTAGAATCTCCTGGTGCCCACCCCCAAGATCGTGCTGTTCTACGCGTTCGCGCCGCTCGCGGACCCGCAGGCGATCCGTCTCTGGCAACGCGACCTGTGCGAGTCGCTCGCGCTTCGGGGCCGCATCGTCATCTCTGAGCACGGTATCAACGGCACCCTCGGCGGCGACCTCCCGGCGGTGAAGAAGTGGGTGCGGCGCTTCCGCCAGCACCCGGCGTTCGCCGATGCCGACATCAAGTGGAGCGAGGGCACGGCGATCGACGCCGACGGCCACAGCACCGACTTCCCCAAACTCAGCGTCAAGGTGCGGGACGAGATCGTCTCGTTCGGTGCGCCGGACGAACTGCAGGTCGATGAGCACGGCGTGGTGGGCGGCGGGGCCAGGCTCGATCCTGAGCAGCTGCACAGGATGATCGCCGAGCGCGGCGACGAGGTCGTGTTCTTCGACGGACGCAACGCGCTCGAAGCCGAGATCGGCCGATTCCGGAACGCGGTCGTGCCCGACACCGAAACCACGCGCGACTTCGTCCGGCTGCTCGACGAGGGAGCGTACGACGACCTGAAGGGCAGGCCCGTCGTCACCTACTGCACCGGCGGCATCCGCTGCGAGGTGCTGTCGAGCCTGATGGTCTCGCGCGGTTTCGGCGAGGTCTACCAGCTCGACGGGGGCATCGTCCGCTACGGCGAGAAGTTCGGTGATGACGGTCTGTGGGAGGGATCCCTCTACGTGTTCGACAAGCGCGGATCCGTCGACTTCAGCGACCACGCCGCCGTCATCGGCACCTGCGTCGGGTGCGGCGCGGCGACCAGCCGCACCGCGAACTGCCCTGACCTCTCGTGCCGCCGTCAGTTCGTGGTCTGCGTCGACTGCGACACGGTGTCGTGCGAGGATCACGCGGCGGCCGCCCGCGCCTGACCCCGGTCAGCGGCGCAGCAGCGACGCGGGCAGCAGCCATGCGAGCAGGCGCCGGCGTCCGTCTACACCGACCTGCAGATCGCCGATCACCCGACGCAGCGACGCGTCCACCTCGCCTCCGGCAGGGCCGCTCTCGGCATAGCTGACGCGCTCGACGGCCGTCACGAGATCGCCGAGGGCGTCGGCGTCGACACCGCGCCCTGTCGCGAGCGAGTGCGCCCGCGTCCGCGCGGTCTCGGCAGCGTGCAGCGGGAGCCCCAGATCGGCCATGGTGTCGGCGACCTCGCGCCACGCCGCGATGGCGTCGCCGGCTGCGGCACGCCGGATGCGCAGCATCCGGCGCAGCGTGCGGGCGAGTCCCGGCAGCAGAAGCACCACCAGCATCCCGCCGACGACCAACACCACCGGGGTCGGGTCGAGCTGCTGCAAGGCAGCGTCGCCGCCGGCCCCCGGATCCTCGTCGCTGCGATCGGGGCCGCCCGTCGGCGCGGCCGACGGCGCCGCCGTCGGCGCGTCGGAAGCGGTCGGTGACCCGGTGTCGCCATCACCGCCCGCTCCCGCGGCGGGGGTGAACTCGGTCGGCGATCCGAGCGTCGCGGTCGGCTCGAACGACACCCAGCCGATGCCCCGGAAGTACACCTCGGGCCACGAGTGCAGCTTGTCGCTCGTGACGGAGTACACGCGCTGCTCGCCCCGCTTCTCGTCGGTCGCCGTGCCCGGCAGATACCCGACGACGATGCGGACCGGCATGTCGAGGGTCTGCGCCATCAGAGCGAAGGCGCCGGCGAAGTGGATGCAGTATCCGCTGCGCACCTCGAGGAAGGTCGCCACGGCCTCGGCACCGGTGCCGTCGAAGCCGTCGTCGACCGGCGCGTCGAGCGAGTAGGCGAACTCCGAGCGGAACCAGTTCTGCAGGGCGAGCAGCCGGTCGTAGTCCGTGTCGGCGCCGGCAGTGACCTCGCGCGCGAGGTCACTGATGATCTCCGGGAGGCCGTCCGCGGGCGCCGCGACGAGCTCCGCACCCCCGGCGGAACTCGCCCGGATCTGCTCGAGGCTGGGCGATGGGGTCGCCATCTGCACGGTGTAGTCGGCGCCGGCGGCATCCCGAGTCGAGCTGATCACGGTGCGGTTCAGCGGCATCGCCTGCCAGCCTCGCGGCAGCCCGCTGATCTCTTCGGCGGCGTACGGCACGGGCAGCCGGGAGCTCGAGATCCCCACCACGCGGATCGAGACCTCGTGCTCGACCGCCTCGATGTCGTCCGTCCACGGACGGTCACCGAAGCCGGCCTCCACGGGGTTGCGGTCGGAGCGGTCCGGACGCCAGACCTCTCCGTCGAACCTCGACAGCGTCGCGAGCCGCAGGTAGGGCGGGGCGGCGGCCGAGGTGACGACGCTCAGCGCCTGGGTCTCGTTGGGCCGGCGCAGGTCGTCTCCCAGTCGCAGGTCGGCGTTGACCGTCGACAGCTGCCCGTTCCCCCCGGCCGCGGCGCTCAGCGGCAGAACGGGGGAGACGACGACGGTCGCGGCGATCGCCGCGGCGCCGATGAGCCCGGCGGCGACGACGGGCGAATGGCGGATGGCGTCGCGATCATGCCTGGCGCCGAAACGCAGCACGACCAGGATGATCACGGCCTGCAGCACGAACCACACCAGGTTCACCGTGCCGAAGCTGAGCAGCATCGGCACGGCGCCCACGATCGAGGTGAAGAGCACGGTGAGCACGATCAGCCGATGCGCGAGCAGGTGGTCGAGAAGCAGGGCGACCAGCGCGAACGCCAGTCCCATCGTCGTGGTCATCGACACCGTCGCATCGATCGGCGCGACGCCGTTCGAGATCTCGTCCACCGCGCGCTGCAGGCGCAGGACGGTCAGCTCCAGACTCGCCGCGGTGGGCACGATACCGAGATCGGCGGCCTCGCTCGCCAGCAGGTTCGTGAGCACCAGGGCGAGGGCGGCCAGCTGCAGCAGCAGGGCGAGAAGAGACCGGATGCCGTCCGGCGCTCTGCGCAGGAGCCGCCTGCTCACCATGCCCGCCGCGGCGACGGTGGCGATGATCGCCACGACCGCGAACGTCCACGCGCCCGGTGCGATCACCCCGGTGTACGGCCACATCACGACGAGAGCGGCGACGGAGGCCAGCACCCCGGGCCCGACGACTCCGGGCCTCGGCACGATGCTCGATGATTCAGCCACGGGGAGCCCTCGCTCGCGGCATCGCAGCCTCCCACACGTCGGCCAGGTCCGCTGTCGCGGACAGCGCGGCGGCGTTCCAGCCGCGATCGGCGGCGACGGCGAGAGCCCCGGCGTCAGCCCCCGCCGCTATCAGCATCGGCGCCGAAGCGCCCGCCGTGCTCAGACGCGCGGCATCGTCCGCATCGATCGCCCCCGTGATCAGCACCAACGGGCCCGGGGGTGAGCCGCCGACGATGGCACGCAGGTCGCGCGGCTCGCCGCGAGGCACCACCGTCGCCAGGGCGACCAACAGGCCGTCCCGGTCGTCTTCGTGCCCGCGCAGCGCGCCGAGCAGCGAGCCGGCGCTGTCGAACACGTCGACGCTGTATCCGTCCTGCACGAAGCGCAGCGCGGCCGACGCGCACAGGGATACCGCCGTCTCGAACGCAGGGTCGACGCCGTCACCCGGACGCGCCCAGCGCGACGCCGCACGGTCGAGCACGACGACGGCGTCGGGGCTCGCCTCCTCCTCCTCCTGACGCACCATCAGCGACCCGCGGTGCGCGGTCGCGCGCCAGTGGATGCGCCGCCGGGAGTCGCCCGACAGGTACGCGCGTGGGATGAGGTTGTCGGCCCCCTGCCCGAGCCGCGTCGAGCGTGTCTGCGCCGCGCCGCCCGCAGCTCCCACCTTCGTCGGCAGCGGGGCGAGCGCGAGCACCTGCGGCACGACCGTGATCATCCGCGTCTCGCCGAAGGCCTGCACACGCTGCGCGAGACCGAACGGGTCGACCGTGCGCAGCAGCAGCGGACCGAGCGACGCCGTCCCACGGCGCACACCCTCGAGGTCGTAGTGCAGCAGCCGGGTCTCGCCGGGGTACTCCCCACCGGCGTCGCCGCGCACAGCCTCGGGAAGGGTGTCGCTCCAGCGACCGTGCGGGATGCCCGGAGCATACAGCTCGAAGCGCACGGTGACCTTCGACGTCTCGCCGACGGCAAGCAGATCGGTCGAGATCTGCCGCCACACCTCGCCGCGTCGTCGCGGCACGCGGACGACGAGCAGCGCGATCAGGGGCAGCACGATGAGCAGCACCCCGACGTACAGCAGCGAGCGGGCGCCCAGCACGTTCGCGGCGACGCACAGCATCACGCCGAGCAGCAGGCACGCCGCTCCTCGGGCGGTCAGCGGACGGGTGCGCATGATGTGCTCAGACGCGTGCGGCGAACGGCACGGGAACCCGCGCGACGATCTGACGCAGCGCGGCCTCGACCGGCTGCGCTCCGGCGCGGTGCACACCGCGCGCAGCCAGCAGGCGATGCGCGAAGACCGGGATGACCAGGTCGGCCATGTCGTCGGGCACCACGTAGTCGCGGCCGTCGAGAGCCGCGACCACCTTCGCCGCGCGCACCAGCTGCAGTGTCGCCCGCGGGCTCGCGCCGAGATGCAGGCTCGGATCCTGCCGCGTCGCCTGCGCGAGCGCGACGGCGTACTCCTCCAGCGACGCGGCGACGTGCACGCGGCGCGCCCACGAGATCAGCGCGCGCACCGACGCGGCGTCCGCGACGGGGGAGATCGCGGAGAGCGGGTTCGCGGTGTCGCGCCGGCGGAGCATGAGCGTCTCGGCTGCGGCATCCGGATACCCCATCGAGATGCGCATCATGAAGCGATCCCGCTGCGCCTCGGGCAGCGGATACGTGCCCTCCATCTCGAGGGGGTTCTGCGTCGCCACCACGAGGAACGGGTCGGGCAGCGGGTGAGTGGCGCCGTCGACCGTGACCTGATGCTCCTCCATCGCCTCCAGCAGCGCCGACTGGGTCTTCGGCGAGGCGCGGTTGATCTCGTCGGCGATGACGATGTGCGCGAAGATCGCCCCGCGCTTGAACTCGAACTCCCGCTGCACCGGGTCGTACACCGCGACGCCGGTGACATCGCCGGGCAGCAGGTCGGGGGTGAACTGGATGCGGCGGACGGTGGCGTCGACGCTTGCGGCCAGCGCTCGGGCGAGCATCGTCTTCCCGACACCCGGCACGTCCTCGATGAGCAGGTGCCCCTCCGCCAGCAGGCACACGAGAGCGTTGCGCACGGCATCCGCCTTGCCGTCGATCACCGACGAGACCGAGGCGACGATGCGCGAAGTGTGCTCAGTGAACTGCTCGGCATCAAGCGGTGCGTTCTCGTGCATGCGGGCCCTCTCGTGCGCGACGGTGCGTGTGATGATCGTAACGCCGTCGGAAGGGCGCGGACGCCGACTTCGGGCGAGGCCGTTCGGGCGAGCGCGGGATCAGCCCCACACCGACTGCCGCGGGGCGGTGCGTTCGAGCGCCCCGCCCTGCGCGCGAGCCGCGCGCAGCACGACCAGGCCCTCTGCTCCGTTCAGCTCGATCAGCTCGGCGGGGCCGAGAGTCCGCCGCCAGAGTGCCGCGAAGGCCTCGGCGTCGGCTCGCCGTCGTCCGATCTGCTGAGGCACAGTGAGGTAGGTCGGCTGCCGCACCACGCCGACGCGCAGCACGAACCGCGGAGTCCGCACCGGACCGAAGAGCTCCTGCACCGCATCGGCGAGCACCCGTCGCGCCTGCGGCGGAGCATCGAACAGCAGCCGCACTCGCGTCGATCCGTCTGCGAGAGTCTGCGCGCTCGCCGTCACCGCCTCGTCGGGCAGCACCGCGATCCGCTGCGCCGACTGCAGGGCGTGCGACACGGTCAGCGCCGCGAGGTGATGGATCCGCGCCGGATCGGCGCGGAGCCGACGCGCTCGCCGCATGTCCCTGCCGCGCCGGGCGAGCGTGAAGAGCGCCCCGGCGCCGAGCGCCGTGGCGAGACCGCCGAGCCCGGGCATCTGCAGGTCGAGCGGGCCCGAGGTCAAGGCGAGTGCCGCGCCGGTCGCGAGCGTCGACAGTGCGAAGGTGCGGGAGGCGCCCGCGGTCAGCGCCGGGATCACCTGGACGATTCCGCTGCGCCGGGAGCCGCGCACGGCCACCGCCTCCCGCTCCCGGGCCGGCAGCGCCTCGCCGATGCGCCAGTCCGCCCGGGTCTGCGCTCGGGAGCGTTCGGTCGCGAGCACCGCGGTGTTCAGCGCGCCGACATCCGTCTGGGGGTCCTTGGCGACGATCCGCTCGAGCATCTCGCGCTCGGGTGCCGCGAGAGCGGTGCCGAGGCCGGAGACGATCTCGGAGTGGTCGTCGGCGCTGAGCCCCCACAGGTGGCCGTGGCGCCGGGTGAGCCGATCGATCTCGCCCCGGTCGTCGAGCAGGACGTGGGGCGGGATGAGACAGACGACCGACCAGTTGTGCGCCGCCTTGTCGGGCCAGGCGGGATCCAGACGCAGGGTGCGCCCCCGCAGCTGCTGGGTGGCGGTGCTGGTGGCGACGGTGGTCAGATCGACCAGCGTGTTCACGGCCGGGCAGTCCCACCCTTCGCCGAGAAGCCCCCGCGTTCCGATGAGCAGACGCACACGCCCCTCGGTGACGAGACGCGAGACCGCCGCGACCAGGCCCGACCCGCTCACGCCCGTCGCCTGCAGCCGTCGCGTCGCACCAGGTGTCTCGCTGACGTCGACCGCGGTGCCGAGGAGGCGACGGAGGGCGTCGGCGACATCCTGCGCGGCGGCCGCGGTGGTGCGCAGGTGCTCTCCCGTGAGCAGCACGGGCGACAGCGCAGCGGTGATCGGGTCGGCGGCGAGCAGCGCGAAGACGCGCAGCGCACCGGGAGCCGCATCGCCGGTGAGCCCGCGGGAGTTGCCCGACTCGACGACATCGGTGACCACGACCGCGCGCACCCGATCGCCGTCTGCGGTGCCCAGCTCGTGGCGGAGGATCTCGACGGCGGCGTGGTCTTTCGCGACGGAGGTCGCCAGCGTCGACTCGACCGGGCTGCGCCCGCGCCGCAGCCCGCGGTCGGTGAGATGCAGCCCGAAATCCGCCAGCGCCCTCTTCAGGAAGCGCCACTGCGGGTGCGCGCCGGGATCGGCCAGCAGGCGGTCGAGTGCGAACCTGGCGAGCGCCTGCAGCAGGTCGTCGGTGCTCGCTCGCCCGAACAGGTCGGGGTCGAGCAGCGCGACGAGCGGATGCTCAGGCGCGGTCACCCGCAGCACGGACCCGCAGGTGACAGCCAGGGGGAAGTCCGTGCTCAGCGCACGATCGATGTCGCGGCGGGCCCGCTCCTCGGGCGACGGTGCGGAGTCGCCTGCCGCGTCGGGCTCATCGAGCGTCGGCTGAAGCTGGTCGATGAGGAAGCCGACCCCGTCGGGCGAGGAGAGCACCTGGGCGACCAGCTCGTGCAGCTGCGCCTCGCTCCGGCGGATGAAGTCGGCCTCTTGGGGCACGGGTTCGGTGAACCAGACCCGCGCGCGATAGGGAGCGAGGTGTCCCTCCTTCACGACCGCAGGAGTCGGCACCTCGTAGTCGACCTCGCCGAGCAGCTGGCTGTAGTTGTCGAACCCGGTGCCGTCGTCGGGTGAGGGCAGCGTGGCGGTCAGTCCGATCAGCAGGCCGGTGCCCCCGTTCGCGCGGATGCGTGCCCGCAGGTACGCGACGACCAGCGCCCAGTGATCGAGCAGATGATGGCATTCGTCGAGCACCACCGTGTCGACGCCCGCCTCGATCACCCGGTCGATGAGGGCGAGCGCGTTCGGATGCAGCACACGGGCGATCTCGTCGGGCCTGGCCCGGCTGAAGCGGCGCCGCAGCGCCGAGGCGCGACTGCGGATGCCACGGGCGTGCTGCGCCGGGTTGTCGACCGACAGCGTCGCGAGCCAGGTCGCCGCATCGGACGCGGTGCGCCCGGATGCGGTGAGCTCGTCCAGCCACTGCCGGGCGGCCAGCTCGTCGAAGGGCGAGCTGTCGCCGGCGACGCTCAGCCGCTGGTAGGTCAGCACCGTCAGGTCGCTCAGCTCGGCGGGATCGTCTGAGACGGCACTGCCATCGTGCGCGAGATCGCGCGCGGTGCGCACCCACTGATCGCGGATCGTCACGCTGGGAGCGAGCACGAGCGCCCTGCGCCCCGCGCGGACGGCGAGCAGCAGACCGAGCAGAGTCTTGCCCGAGCCGGGAGGGGCGACGATGTGCATCGCCGAACTCGCCGGCCCGGCGGGGATGCTCCGCAGGGCCTCGGCCTGATAGGTCCGCAGCTCGCCGTCGAACCGCCAGTGCGCGAGCGGCCGTGAAAGAAGGGAGTCCATCGATTCGAGCCTGGCATACGGGCGTGCTGTTCGAGCGACCCTCCGCGTTCGGGTAGACTCGTCAACGGCTCTCCGCGTGACGGCATCCAGGCCAATTCCCCCAGGACGGAAACGTAGCAAGGGCAACCGGGCTCTGTCGGGTGCGCGGAGGGTCTTTATCTTCTCCCGAGATCTTCTCCCGAGCGGGTGCCTCACATCGTGCGCGTCGGTCCTGTCTTCCCCCGACACGGACGCCCTGCCTCGTCCGCGTCGCGCCCGACCCTCGGCTCTCTCACCGGATGCCCTGCGAGGATCGACCTGTGACCGCCCCCGCAGCACCTGCCCCGCGCTCCTCGTCAGCCGGCCGCTTCCTCGCGCCCGTGGCGCTGCTCGCCCTGATGTGGGCGATCCAGCTGCTCGACGCCGCGCTGCCGGGGTCGTTCACCGGCTGGGGACTGCGCTCGTGGGACCCCGGCAGCCTTCCCGGCCTCCTGCTCGGCCCGCTGCTGCACGCCGGCTGGGCGCATCTGATCAGCAACTCGCTGCCCCTGCTCGTGCTCGGCTGTCTGGTGGCGGTGGAGGGCGCGAAGCGCTTCTGGGCGGTGACGGGCATCATCGCCGTGGTGGGCGGCGCCGGAACCTGGCTGCTGAACGCCCCGGGGACCCTCACCGTCGGCGCGTCCGTGCTCGTGTTCGGGTACTTCGGGTACACCGTGCTGCGGGTGCTCGCACCAGGACGTGTCGTGCACCGCATCGCCTACGCGGCGATCGCCCTGATCGTCGTCGTGCTCTACGGCGCGACCGTGCTCACCGGCATCTTCGGCGCCGGCACCGGGGTGTCGTGGCAGGCGCATCTGTTCGGGGCGATCGGCGGGGGCATCGCCGCGCTGGCCGTTCGACGGCCCCATCGGGGCGCTCACGCGCCTGTGCGATCGTGAGCGCTCGCCGCGGCGGCCGCACGACGCGGTCGCGGTCGCGCGCGCAGCGCCGGCGAGGGCTCAGGGCCGCTGCGGTCACTGCGGGGGTCGCGCTGCTGGCATCCGGTGCTCTCGCGATCCTCGCCCTCGTCACCGCTCCCCGAGCGGAGGGCTACTGTCTCGATGATCCTGCGGTGTACCCGGCATTCGGAGTGAGCGGATGGCGCGGCGAGCAGCTCGAGAACGCCGCGACCGTCGTGCGCACGGCACGCGAGCTCGGGTTCGCGCGCGACGGCCAGATCATCGGCGTCATGGCGGCGATGGGCGAGAGCTCGCTGCGCAACCTCGATCACGGCGACTGGGAGACCTCGGGCGTCGTGAACCCCGACGGCAGCCGCACGACGAGCATCGGACTCTTCCAGCAGCAGGAGTGGTGGGGAAGCGTCGCCGAGCGGATGGATCCGGTCACCGCGTCGTCGATGTTCTTCACGCGCCTGAGGCGCGTGCCCCACTGGCAGAGCCTCGAGCCGTCGAACGCCATCAACCGGGTGCAGATCAACTCCGACCCCGAGCACTACGCCCGATTCGCCGACGACGCCGCCGCCGTAGTGGATGCCCTGTCCGGTCCGTGCCCTTCGCCAGGCTCAGGGACCCAGACAGGCTCTGGGCCTCGACCAGCACCGACGAGCGGTCACTAGGCTGGTCACGTGGCACGCAGCATCTACATCACGTCTGCCGAAGGACACACGGGCAAGTCGACGATCGCGCTCGGCGTGCTCGACGCCGTGATGCGCGTCTCGCCCCGGGTCGGTGTGTTCCGGCCCATCATCCGCTCGGCCGACGAGCGCGACACCGTGCTCGATCTGCTGCTGGCGCACGACGGCGTGCACCTCGAATACGACGACTGCATCGGCGTCACCTATGACGACGTGCGCCGCGACCCTGAAGCCGCGCTGGGTACGATCGTCGCGCGCTTCAAAGCGGTCGAGGCGCAGTGCGATGCCGTCATCGTCGTCGGCAGCGACTACACCGACGTGGCGGGCCCCGCCGAGCTCGGCTACAACGCGAGGATCGCCGCCAACCTGGGTGTGCCGGTGATGCTCGTGCTCTCGGGGCGCGACAGTCAGAAACAGGCCGAGCAGCTCGGCACGACCACCGCACGCACCTCCGCGCAGGTGCAGCAGCTCGCCGCGCTGGCGATCGCCGAGCTCGCCGCCGAGCGAGCGGAGCTGTTCGCTCTCGTCGTCAACCGCGCCGAGTCCGGCCAGCTCGCCGAGATCGTCGAGCTGATCGACGACGGCCGCACCCCGGTCTGGGCCATTCCCGAAGAGCGCTCCCTCGTCGCGCCCTCGATGCGAGGGATCATGCGCGCCGTCGGCGGGCGACTCGTGCGCGGTGGCGACGAGCTGCTCGAGCGCGAGGCGTACAGCATCGTGATCGCGGGCATGTCCATGGTCAACGTGCTGCCGCGCCTGACCGAGGGTGCGGTCGTCGTGATCGCCGCCGACCGCACCGAGACGCTGCTCGCCACGGTGCTCGCCGCAGCGTCCGGCACCTTCCCCGACCTCGCGGGCATCGTGCTGAACGGGCCCTTCGAGCTGCCCGAGCCGATCCTGCAGCTCATCGACGGATTCGAGCTGCTCGTGCCCATCATCACCACCGACCTGGGCACCTTCGACACAGCGGTGCGGATCATGGGTTCGCGCGGCCGGATGAGCCCCGAATCAGCGCAGCGCTATCAGACCGCGCTCGAGCTGTTCCAGAAGCACGTCGACATCTCCGAGCTGACCGAGCAGATGGGCCTGGCCGAGTCGACGGTCGTCACGCCGTTGATGTTCCAGTACGGGCTCATCGAGCGGGCGCGCAGCGATCGCAAGCGGATCGTCCTCCCCGAGGGCTCCGACGATCGGATCCTGCGGGCGGCGTCCATCCTGCTCGCGCGCGAGGTCGCCGACCTCACGATCCTCGGTGACGAGGCGGGCGTCCGCGCCCGTGCCGGCGCGCTCGGACTCGACATCTCCGCTGCGCAGGTGCTCAGCCCCACCGACCCGGCACTCGTGCGGCGGTTCGCGCAGGAGTACGCCCGCCTGCGCGCACACAAGGGCGTCACGCTGCAGCAGGCTGCCGACACGGTCACCGACGTGTCGTACTTCGGAACCATGATGGTGCACCTCGGCCTCGCCGACGGCATGGTGTCGGGTGCGGCGCACACCACAGCGCACACCATCCGCCCCTCGTTCGAGATCATCAAGACCAAGCCCGGCGTCGAGGTCGTCTCGAGCGTCTTCCTGATGGCGCTCGCCGACCGGGTGCTCGTGTACGGCGACTGCGCCGTGATCCCCGACCCCACCAGTGCGCAGCTGGCCGACATCGCGATCTCCTCGGCGGCGACCGCCCGGCGCTTCGGCATCGATCCCCGCGTCGCGATGCTGTCGTACTCGACAGGTGAGTCCGGCTCGGGCGCCGATGTCGAGAAGGTGCGTGCGGCCACCGCGCTGGTGCGCGAGCGCGAGCCCCTGCTGCCCGTCGAGGGGCCGATCCAGTACGACGCAGCCGCCGATGCCGCGGTCGCGAAGGCCAAGCTGCCCGGCTCCGAGGTCGCGGGACGTGCCACGGTGTTCGTCTTCCCCGACCTCAACACCGGCAACAACACCTACAAGGCGGTGCAGCGCTCGGCCGGCGCGGTGGCGATCGGTCCGGTGCTGCAGGGTCTGAACAAGCCGATCAACGACCTGTCGCGCGGAGCGCTCGTCGACGACATCGTGAACACCGTCGCGATCACGGCGATCCAGGCACAAGGAGAGCAGGCATGAACAGCGCTGTGTCGAACCGACTCGAGCAGACGTCGCAGGGCTCCGTGCTCGTCATCAACAGCGGCTCCTCATCGCTGAAGTACAGCCTCATCGATCCCTCCCGCGAACTCCAGCTGGGCAGCGGACTCATCGAGCGCATCGGAGAGGATTCGGGAACCGTCAGCCACACCGCACGCGTGACGGCCCAGCCCGGCGAGCCCGCCCCGACGATCCTCGACTTGCGCCACTCCGAAGAGCGGCCGATCGCAGATCATCACGAGGCGTTCGCCGTCATGCTCGCCCAGTTCGCCGAGCACGGGCCCGACCTCGACGACCAGCCGCCCGTAGCGGTCGGCCATCGGGTGGTGCACGGCGGAGCACGGTTCTTCGAGCCGACGGTGATCACCTCTCTGGTCGAGATCAACATCGACGACCTCAGCGTTCTGGCTCCGCTGCACAACCCGGCGAACCTGGCCGGAATCCGGGCGGCGCGCGCGGCCTTCCGCGACGTGCCCCATGTGGCCGTGTTCGACACCGCCTTCCACCAGACCCTCCCCCCGGCGGCCTACACGTACGCTCTCGATGCCGCCACCGCTGACGAGCACCGCATCCGCCGCTACGGATTCCACGGCACGAGCCACAAGTACGTCTCGGAGGCTGCGGCATCCTTCCTCGGCCGCGATCTCGCGCAGCTGCGTCAGATCGTGCTGCACCTCGGCAACGGGGCATCCATGACCGCCGTCGACGGCGGCCGGTCGGTCGAGACGTCGATGGGCTTCACCCCCCTCGAGGGGCTCGTGATGGGCACCCGCACCGGCGACATCGACCCGGCGGCGCTGTTCCACCTGTCCCGCCGCGCCGGACTCGGCACGGATGCGCTCGACGAGCTGCTCAACAGGCGCAGCGGACTGCTCGGTCTCGCCGGCCGCAGCGACATGCGCGACATCCTCACAGGCCGCGCCGCGGGGGAGGAGGCGGCGACGCTGGCCTACGACGTGTACGTGCACCGGCTCCGCGCCTACCTCGGGGCCTTTGTCGCGCAGCTGGGCGGCGTGGATGTCATCGTGTTCACAGCCGGCGTCGGCGAGAACGCCGTCGACGTGCGCGCCGACGCGCTCGCCACGCTCGGATTCCTCGGCGTGAAGGTCGACGCGGAGCGGAACGGCGCCCGCGGGCGCGGCATCCGGCGCATCTCCTCGGACGATTCGCGCGTCGAGGTGCTCGTCGTGCCCACCCACGAGGAGCTCGAGATCGCCCGCCAGACGCTCTCGGCCATCTGACGGCACCCGCACCGCTCCGCACGCTCACTAGGCTGGACGAGCCCGTCCGACCCAGGAGGTTCCATGTCTGACGCTCTCCCCGATCTGCACCGCACCGCCGGTGTGCTCTTCGACCTGGACGGTGTGCTGACCCCCACCGCCGAAGTGCACATGCGCGCCTGGCAGAAGGTGTTCGACGAGGTCTTCGCGCGCTGGGGCATCGAGCCCGCGTACACCGACGACGACTACTTCGCGTACGTCGACGGCAAGAAGCGCTACGACGGGGTCGCCAGCCTGCTGCGCAGCCGCAACGTAGAGCTGCCGTGGGGAGAGGTCACCGACCCGCCCGAGGCCGATACGGTGTGCGGAGTCGGCAACCGCAAGAACGACGCGTTCGTCGCCGTGCTGCGCAGCGGAGGGATCGTCCCGTACCCCGGCTCGCTCGCGCTGCTCGAGAGCCTGCGCGACGCCGGCGTGCCGATGGGCGTCGTGTCGAGCTCGAAGAATGCCGGCGAGGTGCTCGCGAGCGCGGGCATTCGCGACTTCTTCCGCGTCGTCGTCGACGGGCTCGTCGCCGAGCGCGACCACCTCGCCTCGAAACCCGCACCGGACATGTTCCGCGACGGTGCGCGGATGCTGGGAGTCGACCCCTCCGAGGCCATCGCCGTGGAGGACGCCGTGTCCGGCGTCGCCTCGGCGGCCGCCGCAGGATACGGCGCCGTGGTCGGCGTCGACCGCGGCGCGGGGGCATCGAATCTGCGTGAGGCGGGTGCGACCTGTATCGTCGATGATCTTGCCCGTCTGCTCCACGACGCGCAGAACTGACCCCCCTCACACGCTTTCGGAGAGAGCATGATCGATCGCGACCGCTACCCCGTCGACCCTTGGCGTCTCGTCGAGACCCGCTACGACGAGGAGGGGGTGTCGGAGACCGTCTTCACCGTGGCCAACGGCTATCTGGGTCTGCGTGGCAACCACATCGAGGGTCGCGGGGCGCACGAGCACGGCACCTTCATCAACGGGCTCCACGAGACCTGGCCGATCCGCCACGCTGAGCAGGCCTACGGGTTCGCGGAGGTCGGGCAGACGATCGTGAACGCGCCCGACGCGAAGGTCATGCGCGTGTACATCGACGACGAGCCACTCTCGTTCGACGAGATGGAGGTGCACGAGTACTCGCGGTCGCTCGACATGCGCACCGGTGTTGTCGAGCGCAACGTCGTCTGGCTGACGCCGTCGGGCAAGCGCGTGCGCATGCGCGACGAGCGGATGGTGAGCTTCGAGGAGCGTCACCTGGCCGTGCTGCGTCTCGAGGTCACCGTCGAGAACGCCGACGCGCCGGTCACGGTCAGCTGCCAGATGCTCAACCGGCAGGACGGTGCGGGCATCTACGCCGGCGACCCCATGGCGAGCAAGGCCGACCGCAAGGCGGGTTTCGATCCGCGCAAGGCCGACCGGATCACCGAGCGTGTGCTGCAGCCCGTCGAGTACTGGCAGGACGGACTGCGCTCGGCGCTGTCGTACAGCGTCTCGGATTCGGGCATGACGGTGGCGGTCGTCGCCGATCACCTCATCGAGACCGAGAACGAGTACAGCGCCCGCACGCTCGTCGAGCCCGACATCGCGAAGAACGTCTTCCGGATCCAGGCGAAGGCGGGCCAGCCCATCAGGATCAGCAAGATCGTCAGCTACCACAGCTCTCGTGGCGTGCCGCCCCGCGAGCTCGTCGACCGGTGCCGGCGTTCGCTCGACCGGGTCGGGGTGGAGGGGGTGGATGCCCTGTTCGCCGCGCAGCGCACGTGGCTCGACGCGTTCTGGGAGCGCTCAGATGTGCGCATCGCCGGACACGACGACCTGCAGCAGGCCACCCGCTGGTGCCTGTTCCAGCTCGCGCAGGCGGCGTCGCGCGCCGACGGTAACGGCGTCGCGGCGAAGGGGCTGACGGGCTCCGGGTACAGCGGGCACTACTTCTGGGACACCGAGATCTACGTGCTGCCGTTCCTGACGTACACGTCGCCGCAGTGGGCGAAGAACGCGCTGCGCGCGCGGGCGATGATGCTTCCGGCGGCACGCCGCCGCGCCGCCCAGCTCAACGAGGCGGGCGCGCTGTTTCCGTGGCGCACGATCAACGGCGAGGAGGCCTCGGCGTATTACGCCGCCGGCACCGCCCAGTATCACATCAACGCCGACGTCAGCTACGCACTCGGCAAGTACGTGCGGGCCACCGGCGACCTCGACTTCCTGCGGCGGGAGGGCGCCGACATCGCCGTCGAGACCGCTCGCCTGTGGGCGACGCTCGGCTTCTGGCGCGGCACGAACGGCGACTCGACCTTCCACATCCACGGCGTGACCGGCCCCGACGAGTACACCACCGTCGTCAACGACAACCTCTACACGAACGTCATGGCCAGGTACAACCTGCGCCTCGCCGCGCGCATCGTCGGTGAGATGGCCGAGAAGGCACCTGCCGCGTATGCGGCACTGGTCGAGCGCACCGGCCTCGACGACGGCGAGCGGGATGCGTGGCTGCGAGCGGCCGAGGCGATCCACATCCCATACAGCGAGGCGCTGGGAATCCACCCTCAGGACGCGTTCTTCCTGGAGCGCGAGGTGTGGGATCTCGAGGGTACGCCGCCCGAGATGCGTCCACTGCTGCTGCACTACCACCCGCTGGTGATCTACCGCTTCCAGGTGCTCAAGCAGGCCGATGTCGTGCTCGCGCTGTTCCTGCAGGGCAACCTGTTCACCGAAGAGGAGAAGCTGGCCGACTTCGACTACTACGACCCGCTGACCACGGGCGACTCGACCCTGTCGGCCGTCGTGCAGTCGATCATGGCGGCCGAGGTGGGCTACCAGGACCTCGCCCGCAAGTACTTCGAGCATGCGTTGTACGTCGATCTGGCCGACCTGCACAACAACGCCGGCGACGGGGTGCACGTGGCGTCGGCGGGCGGCGTGTGGACCGTGCTGGTCAGCGGCTTCGGCGGCATGCGCGACCACGACGGCGAGCTGAGCTTCGATCCCCGTCTGCCTGTCGACTGGCCGGAGCTGTCGTACCCGCTGCAGTGGCGCGGCTCGCAGCTGCAGATCACCATCACGCGCAATCAGCTGCGTCTCGAGGTGCACGACGGCGATGCCGTCGAGTTCACCGTGCGCGGCGTCGCGCACCGCGCGGCGGTGGGGGAGCCGGCGTCGGTGCTGCTCGCGGGGCAGGGCCCGGTGCGCCCGGGACGGCCGACGCTGCGCGGTCTCGAGGATGCCCGTCGCGACGACGGCACACGCCTGACGATCTCGCTTCCGGTGACCACGACGACGATCCCCATCATCGACGCCTATGAGGATTGATCCGCCCTGCCCCTCCGCCACGGCGGAGGGGGATCGGGCGGGCTGATGTCGGCGGCACGCCGTAGGCTGAACGGGTGACGACAGCCCTGTACCGCCGCTACCGGCCCGAGACCTTCGGTGAGATGATCGGGCAGTCCCAGGTGACCGATCCGCTCATGACCGCGCTGCGTGGCGACCGCGTCGGTCACGCCTATCTCTTCTCCGGCCCGCGAGGCTGCGGCAAGACCACGTCGGCCCGCATCCTCGCGCGCTGCCTGAACTGCGCAGAGGGCCCGACCGACACACCCTGCGGCGTCTGCCCCAGCTGCGTCGAGCTGTCCCGGGCTGGCGGCGGCTCGCTCGATGTGGTCGAGATCGACGCCGCGAGCCACAACGGCGTCGATGACGCGCGCGACCTGCGCGAGCGCGCGACGTTCGCGCCCAGTCGGGACAGGTTCAAGATCTTCATCCTCGACGAGGCGCACATGGTCACCCCGCAGGGTTTCAACGCCCTGCTGAAACTGGTCGAGGAGCCGCCCGCTCACGTGAAGTTCATCTTCGCGACCACCGAGCCCGAGAAGGTGCTCGGCACGATCCGCTCGCGCACCCACCACTATCCGTTCCGCCTGGTGCCGCCCGCGGCGATGCTCGAGTACGTCGAGAAGCTCTGCGGTGAAGAGGGCGTGCAGGTCGAGCAGGGCGTGCTCGCGCTGGTCGTGCGTGCCGGTGGCGGATCGCCGCGCGACACGCTGTCGCTGCTCGATCAGCTGATCGCCGGATCGGATGAGGGCAACGTGACGTATGAGCGTGCCGTCGCACTGCTCGGCTACACGCACGCCGCGCTGCTCGACGAGATCGTCGACGCGCTCGCCGACGCCGACGCCGCGACGGCGTTCCCCGCAGTCGATCGTGTCGTGCAGACCGGGCAGGACCCTCGCCGCTTCGTCGACGACCTGCTCGAGCGCCTTCGCGACCTCATCGTGATCGAGGCGGTGGGCGACGGCGCGTCGGCGGTGCTGCGCGGCATCCCCGCTGACGAGATGGAGCGCATGCAGGCGCAGGCCGCCTCGTTCGGCGCTGCGCGGCTCTCGCGCACCGCCGACCTCGTGAGCCAGGCACTCGACGACATGAGCGGAGCGACCTCGCCCCGGCTGCACCTGGAGCTGATGATCGCGCGCGTGCTCGCGGGATCGTCGACGGATGCCGGGATCGCGCAGTCCGCGTCGGCTGCCGCTGCCGCCCCTGCCGCACAGACCCCTGCCGCAGCGACGCCTCCGGCGGTGCAGCCTCCTGCCGCGGCGCTGAGCCCTGCCGCACAGACCCCTGCCGCACAGACCCCTGCCGCAGCGACGCGCTCGGCTTCTGCGGCCGAGCCGACGGTGTCGCCCGTGATCGTCGAGAACCTCACCGGCTCGGGCGCAGGTGCGCCGAGGCTGCAGGAGGGTGCGCCCTCCGGCTCGGCCTCCGCAGCAGGCGACTCCGCGGCACCCCCTGCGCCGACGGCATCCACCGCAGCTGACCCCGAGACCGTGGTGCCCACATCGAGCGGACCCGTGACCTTCGAGCGCATCGCCGCGGCATGGCCGTCGGTGCTCGCCCGCCTCGAGACCATCAGCCGCTCCTCCTGGCTGATCGTGACCGGCATCCAGCCGCTCGCGTTCGACCCGGAGACGACGGTGCTCACCCTCGGCTTCTCGGGCCCGAGCGACGTGCCGCGGTTCAAGGGCACCACCCCCGGCAACAACACGTCGGACCATCTCCGCACGGCGATCGAGCACGAGTTGGGCGTCACCGTGAAGTACCTCCCCGCGCCGCTGCCACCCGGCGGCGGGGGAGCAGCAGCGCCCACCGGTCCATCCCCCGCCGGAACGGGGCCGGGTGCGGCGCCCGCCGGATCGGGACCGAAGTCGACTCCGTCGCGCCCCGCCGCGAGAGATGACGACGCCCCGGCTGCCGGCTGGGCCAATCCGATGAGCGGCCCGCAGGAGCTCCGCGGTGCGAAGGGCGGTGCGTCAGCACCGCCGCGATCGGATGACGGGGGAACAGCATCCGGTGGCACGCGCTCCGCCTCGGCGGCGGTCACCGACTGGGCCGTTGCGCCGATCCCGGCATCCGCGCCGGCGACGACCGCCCCGGTTCTGACCGCACCGATCGCCGCCGCCGCTCGCGTGCCGAGCTCGAGCGCACCCGTGGCGGCGCCGAGCGCACCGCAGCCGCAGTTCCCCGTCGACGACGAGCCTGCCGAAATCGAAGCCGCCGCCTCGGCACCACAGCCCCCCCACGACGGTGACGTCGACGCACCGCCGCCACCCGACGACTACCCGCCGTACGACGAACCGCCGTACGACCCGGAATACGACGAGCCGCGTCGCCCGGCCACCGGCTCCGGGGCGTCCGCCCCGGCACCGGTCTCCGCGCCGGCACCGCCGCCGGCGCCCGCGCGCCCGTCACTCCGCGCGGTGCCGCCGCCCGCGAACCGCCCACAGGCCTCCGACGGCGTCGAGCGTCGTGGTGAGGCCGTGATCCGGCAGGTGCTCGGTGCGAAGTTCCTGCGTGAAGAGCCCTACCAGCCCCCCTCGAGGTTCGCCTGATGTACGACGGAATCGTCCAAGAGCTGATCGACGAATTCGGTCGCCTGCCCGGCATCGGTCCGAAATCCGCGCAGCGCATCGCATTTCACATCCTGCAGACGCCGTCGTTCGACGTCGCGCGTCTGTCCGAGCTGCTCACCGAGGTGCGCGCGCGGGTGCGCTTCTGCGAGGTGTGCGGCAACGTGTCCGAGCAGGATCGCTGCACCATCTGCCGCGACCCCCGGCGCGATCCCGAGCTCATCTGCGTCGTGGAAGATGCCAAGGACGTGTCGGCCATCGAGCGCACCCGGGAGTTCCGGGGTCTGTACCACGTGCTCGGCGGAGCGATCAGCCCGATCGCAGGCGTCGGCCCCGACGACCTGCGGATCGCGCAGCTGATGACCCGGCTCGCCGACGGCACCGTGCAGGAGGTGATCCTCGCCACGAACCCCAACCTCGAGGGCGAGGCGACCGCCAGCTATCTCAGTCGTCTGCTGACCAGCATGTCGATCACCGTGTCGCGGCTGGCATCGGGACTGCCCGTCGGGGGAGACCTCGAATACGCGGACGAGGTGACGCTGGGGCGGGCCTTCGAGGGCCGTCGCCGGCTATGAGCGCGCACCAGGCGGGATTCACCCGCCGAGGCTGGGTGCTGTTCGCGATCATGGCGTTCGTGTGGGGCATCACCTACCTCTTCATCAAAGAGGCCGTGCAGTCGTACTCGCCGCCCGCGGTGGTCGCCGGGCGCACCCTGCTCGGTGGACTGATCCTGCTGCCGTTCGCGCTGCGCGCCGGCGCACTCGCGGCGGCATGGAAGCACTGGCCCTGGGTTCTCGCCTTCGGTCTCGTCGAGATGGCGGGGCCCTTCCTGCTGCTCAGCCACGCCGAGACGCAGCTGCCGTCCGGTCTCACCGGGCTGCTCGTGTCGACGGTTCCGCTCTTCGCCGTGATCATCGCGCTGCTGCGTGGCGATCGAACCGCACTGTCGCCCATCCGGCTCGGCGGACTGCTGCTCGGCTTCGCCGGCGTCGCCGTGGTCGTGGCCGGCCCCGGCCTGTTCCCGCACGGCCCGAGCAGCGCGTTCGCGATCGCCGAGATCCTCTTGACCGCGGTGCTGTACGCGATCGCGCCGTTCATCATCGCCCTCAAGCTGAAGGATGTGCCCTCGCTCGGCACGATCACCCTCGCACTGTTCGCCATCGGAATGGGCTACCTGCCGGCGGCTCTGCTCACCCAGCACGAGGTGCCCACCGTCCGCGCCACGGTGTCGCTGCTGCTGCTCGGCATCGTCTGCACGGCGCTCGCGTTCGTCGCCTTCTTCGCGCTGATCCGCGAAGTGGGCCCGGTGCGGGCCCCGCTGTTCACCTACGTCAATCCGATCGTCGCCGTCGTGCTCGGCGCCATCGTGCTCGCCGAGCCGCTCACCCCCGGCCTGCTGATCGGCTTCCCGATCGTGCTGATCGGATGCTGGTTCGCCGCGACCGGTGGGCGGCTGAAGCCGCGGGGCGACGCTGCGGATCTCACCACGGGACCCATCACCACAGCCGAGACGGCGGAGGTGATCGTGCCGGACATCCCGGCAGCCGTCGACGACCGGCCGGATTCGGGTGCCCGGCCCGGCTCCGGAGACCGCGGCTGACCGCACCACCCGCGGTCGTCACACGTCACATGCGCGGGGCGGTATGAGAGTGATTTGTAGAATGAGGCTGGGCGGATCCGCCCTTCGTCCCCGGGAGTGATCGTGGCCCTGATCGTGCAGAAGTACGGCGGTTCGTCCGTCGCCGACGCGGAGAGCATCAAGCGCGTCGCCAAGCGCATCGTCGACACCCGTCGGGCCGGTCACGACGTCGTCGTCGCCGTCAGCGCAATGGGTGACACGACCGACGAGATGCTCGACCTCGCGCACGAGGTCGCGCCGATCCCCGCACCCCGCGAGCTCGACATGCTGCTGTCGAGCGGTGAGCGCATCTCGATGGCGCTGCTCGCCATGGCCATCCACTCCATGGGCTTCGAGGCGCGATCGTTCACCGGCAGCCAGGCCGGCATGATCACCGACTCGCATCACGGCAAGGCCCGCATCGTCGATGTCACCCCGGTGCGCCTGCGCGACGCGCTCGATGAGGGCGCGATCGTCATCGTCGCCGGCTTCCAGGGCTTCAACCGCGACACCCGCGACATCACCACGCTCGGGCGCGGCGGTTCCGACACCACCGCCGTCGCCCTCGCCGCAGCCCTGAACGCCGACGTCTGCGAGATCTACAGCGACGTCGACGGCATCTACACCGCAGACCCGCGCGTCATCCCGCGTGCCCGCAAGCTCGAGCACGTCTCCAGCGAGGAGATGCTCGAGCTCGCCGCCAACGGCGCGAAGGTGCTCTACATCCGCGCCGTCGAGTATGCCCGCCGTCACGGTGTGCTCATCCATGCCCGCTCGACCTTCTCGTCGTCCGAGGGCACGTACGTTCTGGGCGAGGGCATGAAGAACCCGCGCGCCACCGAGGGAGAAGTCATGGAAGAACCGATCGTCGCCGGAGTCGCCACCGACCTGAGCCAGGCCAAGATCACCGTCGCCGGCGTGCCCGATGTGCCGGGCAAGGCCGCCGAGATCTTCAAGATCGTCTCGAAGTCCGGCGCGAACGTCGACATGATCGTGCAGAACGTCTCTGCGGCATCCACCGGCCGCACCGACATCTCATTCACCCTTCCCAAGGCCGATGCCCCGACGACTCTCAAGGCGCTCGCCGCCGAGCAGAGCGAGGTCGGCTTCGAGAACCTGCTGCACGACGACCAGATCGGCAAGCTGTCGGTCGTGGGCGCGGGGATGCGCACGCATTCCGGCGTGTCGGAGATTCTCTTCGAGGCGCTCAGCGCCGGCGGCATCAACATCGAGATGATCTCGACCTCCGAGATCCGCATCTCGGTCGTGCTCCGCGGCGACGACCTCGCCGAGGCCGCGCGCGCGGTGCACAGCGCCTACGGCCTCGACAGCGAGATCGAGGCCGTCGTGCACGCCGGCACGGGCCGCTGACCCGACGTCTGAAGTGCCGGACCCGCACTCAGCGGCAACCGGATAGACTCACCGCAACCCTGACATCGGTGCCAGGCACAGCGTCCGCACCACGGGGCTGAGCCTGGCGCATCGCCCGCTCGCCAAGGATTCCCCATGACCCGTATCTCCGATTCCGGATTCTCGATCGCCATCATCGGCGCGACCGGCCAGGTCGGCACCGTGATGCGCGACATTCTCGTGGAGCGCTCGTTCCCGGTGCGTGAGCTGCGCCTGTTCGCCTCCGCGCGCTCCGCCGGCACCGTCATCGACTTCGCCGGCGTCGAGGTGACCGTCGAAGACATCGAGACCGCGGATGCCTCGGGCATCGACATCGCGCTGTTCTCCGCCGGCGCCACCGCCAGCCGCGCGTACGCGGAGACGTTCGCCGCGGCCGGAGCGGTCGTCGTCGACAACTCCAGCGCCTGGCGGATGGATCCCGAGGTTCCGCTCGTGGTGAGCGAAGTGAATCCGGATGCCATGGACGAGCGACCCAAGGGCATCATCGCCAACCCGAACTGCACCACCATGGCCGCCATGCCCGTGCTGAAGGCGCTGCACGCCGAGGCGGGACTCGAGCGTCTGATCGTCAGCACCTACCAGGCGGTCTCCGGCTCTGGCATCGCCGGGGCGGAGGAGCTGCTCGGTCAGGTCGAGAACGTTCTCGAGCAGGGCGACACCCTGCGCCTCGTGCACGACGGTTCGGCCGTCGAGTTCCCCACGCCGGAGAAGTACGTCGCCCCCATCGCCTTCGACGTCATCCCGCTCGCCGGCGCCGTGGTCGACGACGGCGAGAACGAGACGGATGAGGAGAAGAAGCTCCGCAACGAGAGCCGCAAGATCCTCGGTCTTCCCGACCTGCGCGTGGCCGGCACGTGCGTGCGGGTGCCCGTCTTCACCGGCCACTCGCTGTCGATCCACGCGGAGTTCGCGAACGACATCACGCCCGAGCGTGCGCGCGAGGTGCTGGCATCCGCCCCCGGCGTGGTGCTCGACGAGGTTCCCACCCCGCTGCACGCGGCCGGCAAGGACCCGAGCTTCGTCGGGCGCATCCGCGCCGACCAGTCGGCCCCGGAGGGCAAGGGCCTGGTGCTCTTCATCAGCAACGACAACCTGCGCAAAGGCGCGGCGCTCAACGCCGTGCAGATCGCTGAGGAGCTCGCCAAACGCCTCGCACCGGCCGCCGTCTGAACTCATGGGCGGGGCGCAGGGCGCCCCGCCCAGCCGGAAATCCGCACTGTTGTGGACGACTAGACTGTTCTGGTGACCGAAACCGTCGATGTCGTTCTGATCGGTGGGGGCATCATGTCCGCCACGCTGGGTACCCTGCTGCACGAGCTGCAGCCGGACTGGAAGATCGTCGCCTACGAGCGACTCGGTGGCGTCGCACAGGAGAGCTCGAACCCGTGGAACAACGCGGGCACCGGTCACGCCGCCCTGTGCGAGCTGAACTACATGCCGCAGGGCAAGGACGGGTCTCTCGACCCGGCCAAGGCGATCTCGATCAACGAGCAGTTCCAGCAGAGCCGTGAGTTCTGGTCGACGCTCGTCGAGCGCGGCATCCTCGACGGTCCGTCGACGTTCATCAACTCGGTGCCGCACATGACCTTCGTGCGGGGAGAGAAGGACGTCGCGTTCCTCAAGGCCCGGTACGAGGTGCTCAAGAACCAGCCGCTGTTCGCCGGCATCGAGTACAGCGAGGATTCCCGCGTCATCAACAAGTGGGCTCCGCTGCTCATGCAGAAGCGGCGCAAGGGCGAGCCGTTCGCCGCGACCCGGGTGCCGTCCGGCACCGACGTCGACTTCGGCGCGCTGACCCACCAGCTCTTCGACCACCTCGCCACATCAGGCGTCGAGGTGCGCACCGATCATGAGGTGCGCAGCCTCAAGCGTCAGAGCGACGGCAGCTGGCTCGTCAAGTACCGTCACGTCATCGGCCGCACCCCGGGCCAGGTGAAGGCGCGCTTCGTCTTCGTCGGCGCCGGTGGCTGGGCGCTCAAGCTGCTGCAGAACAGCGGCATCCCCGAGGTCAAGGGGTACGGCGTCTTCCCGATCGGCGGTCAGTGGCTGAAGACGACCGACCCGAAGCTCGTCTCGCAGCACCAGGCCAAGGTGTACTCGCAGGCGGCGATCGGCGCGCCGCCGATGTCCGTGCCGCACCTCGACACCCGCGTCGTCGACGGCGAGAAGTCGCTGATGTTCGGGCCGTTCGCCACCTTCAGCCCCAAATTCCTCAAGCACGGCTCGATGCTCGACATCGTCACACAGGTGCGCCCGCACAACCTGTGGCCGATGCTGCGCGTAGCCTTCGCGAATCCCGATCTCATCACCTACCTGATCAGCGAGCTGGTCAAGGGCCACCGCAAGAAGGTCGACAACCTGCGCACCTTCGTGCCGACGGCGCGCGATGACGACTGGGAGCTGATCCAGGCTGGTCAGCGCGCCCAGGTGATGAAGAAGGACCCGCAGAAGGGCGGCATCCTGCAGTTCGGAACCGAGGTCGTCGCGGCCGAGGACGGCACGATCGCGGGTCTGCTCGGCGCATCGCCCGGCGCGTCGACTGCCGTGCCGATCATGCTCGGGCTGCTCAAGCGCTGCTTCCCCGAGCAGTACGCCGGCTGGGAGCCGAAGCTGAAGGAGCTCATCCCGACGATGGGCAACCGGCTCAACGACGACGCGGGCGCCGCCGAGAAGTCGATGGGCACGACCGCATCCGTCCTGTCGCTCACGGCCTGACCGCACGACCGTGGCGAAGCTGTACTTCCGCTACGGCGCGATGAACTCGGGCAAGTCGACCGCCCTGCTGCAAGCCGCCTACAACTACGAGGAGCGCGGTCAGCGGGTGCTGCTGGCCAAGCCCGAGATCGACACCAAGGGTGCGTCGCAGATCGAGAGCCGACTCGGCATGACACGCCAGGTGGACTTCCTCATCGGGCCGCGCGACGAGGCCCGAGCGCTGTTCGCCGGTGAGCGCCGGCGGGTGCTCGCCGACCCTCTGCAGCCCGCGGAGCCGAGCGACGTCGCGTGCCTGCTGGTCGATGAGGCGCAGTTCCTGACGACGGAGCAGATCGACGACCTGTTCCGCATCGCGGTGCTCGATGGCATCCCGGTGATGGCTTACGGCATCCGCAACGACTTCCGCACCCACGCGTTCCCCGGGTCGGCGCGCCTGCTCGCGATCGCCCATTCGCTGGAAGAGCTCAAGACCATCTGCCGGTGCGGGCGCAAAGCGGTATTCAACGGCCGCATGGTCGACGGCCGGTTCGTGTTCGCCGGCGATCAGGTCGCGATCGACGGTGCCGAGGTGACCTACCAGTCGCTGTGCGGCAGATGCTACCTCGACGAGTCCGGCGGCGTCCTCGCCTGACCGAGTTGTGTGGTCTGACCACGCCCGCGGATTCTTCTCGACGACGTCGTCGACACTCGAGGAGTGCTCGAGGACGCCGTCCTCGCGCGGCTGCGCACCGATCCCGAGCGCGATCTGTCGTCGGTCCGCGGGATCCTGCGGAAGATGGATGCCGCCGAGCTGACCCCGGCCGAGTTCCTCGCGCTGGACGCCGAACTGCACTATGCGCTCGCGGAAGCGTCCGGCAACACCGTGATCGCCGCCATGATGGCCGGGCTGCGCACCGCCATCGAGTCGTACATCCTGGCCGGGGCGGAGCGGATCGACGACTGGGATGCCATGGCTGCCCGCCTGCGGGCCGAGCATCACGCCATCATCGAACGCCGTCGAGCGCGGAGACGATCGCGCGCGCTCTCTCATGCACGCGCACATCACCGGCTACTCCGCCGCCGCAGGGCTCACGCCCGGCTCATACTGACACGCTCCCGAAAGGACAGCCGCCGTTGGTCACCCGCCGTCGACCGCGCGATCGAGATCCTGCGCATCGAGATCGAGCGCATCATGCGGCTGCTCGGCGTCTCGGCACTGACCGACCTCGAGCCCGCGCACGTCACCCAGCTGGCGCGCCTGGTGCCGATCCTGCGCTGACGAGACGCGGGAAGAGGCGCTCGCGCCGAGCGCCCGGCCTCAGCGCGCGACGGGGGCGGGAAGGGTCGCGATCAGGGCATCCAGCTTGTCGGCCGTGTCCTGCCAGCCGTCGACGGCGATCGACGGCACTCCGATGGCCAGCACCGGGTAGTCGTTGCCGCCCTCGTCGAGCCGGTCGCCGTAGAAGAGCATCTCGTCGAGACGGATGCCGGTGTGCTCGGCGAGCTTCTGCATGCCGTAAGCCTTGTCGATGCCGGCGCGAGTGATGTCGATCGACGTGGAACCACCCGATCGCACCTCCAGCCCCGGCAGCCGTGGCGCCACCGCGTCGCGCAGCGCCGCACGCCGCTCGCCGGTGGGATCCCAGGCGTGCTTGGCGTCTCGCGGAGCGCGCTGTCCGAGCGCGGAGAAGGTGATCTGCGATCCCCGGTCCTCGAGGATGTCACCCCACGGCTCCGGCTCCCACAGGCCCAGCCGCTCGGCCTCCTCCTGCAGGGCGGTGAGGGCTGCCGTCTTCTCGTCATCGGTCAGGTCGTGCGCGTACACCGGGGTGAACCCTGCGCCGTCGTGGCGCAGGTAGCGCGTGCCGCACGTGGGCAGCAGATGCAGGCGCGAGCTCTCGTCGATCCCCAGATCGTCGAGACGGGCGATGACCTGCGTGCGGAACTGCTGTTCGTTGCCGCCCGAGATGATCGCGACATCCACGCGCCGCAGCAGGTCGCGAAGCAGCGCGGCGATCCGATCGTCGATCTCGCCCTTCGACGGGGCGAGCGTGTCATCGAGGTCGAAGGCGACCAGGCGGGGGTGGCTCATGATGCTCCAGCTTATTGAGGTTCCCTGTGAGGCTGTGGCAGGCGGCGCGCGGAGCTCCTGCGCCCTGGCCCGCTGACATTCTCGAGCATGCAGAAAGGGACCCGCCTCTGGCGGGTCCCTTTCTGGATGCTGTCGGGGTGACAGGATTTGAACCTGCGGCCTCTTCGTCCCGAACGAAGCGCGCTACCAAGCTGCGCCACACCCCGTGATTGCAACCGTTCAAGTCTACATGGCTCGCGGTGCAACCACGAATCACGCAGTGCATCCGGGCGCGTCAGCGCCGTGCGGTCAATGTCAGCAGGGTCGCCTCGGGGCGGCATGCGAATCGGACCGGTGCGTAGATCGAATGACCGCAGCCGGCCGAGACGTTCAGCGGCACCGTGCGGCCACCGTGCGACCAGCGGCTCAGGCCCTTCGCCTGCTCGAGCGGGATGTCGCAGTTCGCCACCAGCGCACCGAAGCCCGGGATGCACACCTGCCCGCCGTGGGTGTGACCGGCGAAGATGGCGTCCGCGCCGAGACCGATGAACGAGTCGAGCACCCGTCGGTACGGCGCGTGCGCCACGGCGATGCGCGACGTGCCTGAGGGAGCGTCGCCCAGCGATGAGATCGCTGAGGTGAGGGCGCCGAAGTCGTCCCACTCGCGGTGCGGGTCGTCGACCCCGGCGAAGTCGATGCTGTTGCCGGCGACGTTCATCCGCACCGCGGCGTTGTTCAGGTCGGCCCACCCGAGCTCGTCGGTGAAGAACGCGTCCATCGCGGCCGTGTCGAGCAGCTCAGGTGCGGGGTGCTTGCCGGATGGACCGCGGAAGTACTTCAGCGGATTGCGCGGGGTGGGCGCCACCACGTCGTTCGAGCCGTGCACGAAGACACCGGGCACGCCCTGGAACGGGGCGAACGCGCGCCGGATGCCGGCGAGACCCTCCGGATGCCCGAGATTGTCGCCCGTGTTCACGATCAGATCGGGCTCGAGTGCAGCGAGCGATGCGAGCCACCGCTGCTTGCGCCGCTGCCACGGTGCCATGTGCGCGTCGGAGACGTGCAGCACGCGCACCGGCGCGCTGCCCGGCGCGAGCGCCGCGGCGCTGACCTCTCGCACCGTGAACAGGTAGCGCTCGATGCCGATTCCCCAGACCGCCGCACCGACGCCGACGGCCCCCATCGCGCCGAGCGCGACGAGGGCCGGGTGCGCGGGCGCCAGACGGCTCAACCGTCACCCGCGCAGGTGAGCGTCACCACGGTGCCGGCGGGGGCGGGAGTGCCGGCAGGGGGGTTCTGTCCGTTCACGGTCGCCCCGTTCTTGCATCCCTCGGCAGATACGCCGAATCCGGCGCCTTCCAGGGCGGGTTTGGCCTGATTGAACTTCGCGCCCGTGACGTTCGGCACGGTCGCCTGCGCGGCGGGCTTGTTGCCCGTGCTCGGGCGCAGGGTGACGGTCGTGCCGCTGGCCGCTCGACCGGCGCCGGGGGTCTGCTCTGCGACCAGACCCGCGCCGATCTCGCTGTCGATCGGGTCGCCGACCTGCACGCTGAAGCCGGCCGCGTCGAGGATCTGCGTGGCCTCCTCGACCGACTTCCCGACCACGCTGGGCAGGTCCTTGGGGACGGTGCGCGTGAGGCTTCGATCGGGCTCGGGGAACCGGTCGCCGCCGTACACGGCGTTCGCGGCCCGCTGGATGTCTCTCGCGAGGGGGTAGCGGATGTCGTTGAGACGCGTCCCGTGAGCACGGAAGTTTCTCAGATCTTCGCGGCCGTTGACGTTTCCGACCCAAACCGCCGTCGTGACCTTGGTGCTCGATTCGACAAGCATGGTGTGCGAGATCTCTGCAGTACCGGTCTTGCCGATGACCGGGACGCCGTCGTTGGGGTTCGCGCCCGAGCCGGTTCCACCCTCCATCACGCCCCGCAGCGCGTATGCGGCGGTCGCCGCCACCTCTGGCGAGATCACCTGCGTGCAGCTCGTCTTCGGGAGCGGGATCTCTTCACCGTCCTGGGCGACGATCTTGTCGATGACGCGAGGCTCGCAGAAGATCCCCTTGTTGGCGACCGTGGCGTATGCACCGGCCATCTGAATCGGGGCGACCGACTTCGAACCGAGCACCGTGCCGAACGGATCGTTGGGGGCCTCACCATCCGTCGTGACATCGCCCATGTTGCCGTAATGGACGCCAAGACGCTTGGCCATCTTGTTGATGTCGCACAGGTCGAGCTGCTTCGCCATCGCGAGGAACCCGGTGTTCAGTGAGGCCGCGGTGAAGCTCCGCACGCTGCTGACGGAGCCCCGCCCTCCTCCGAAGTTCTTTGATGAATTGTCTTTGTTGAGGGTGTAGGTGCCGCCGCACTGAGCGAACTTGCCGACGACCGGATAGCGTCCGTCGAGCACCTCGTTGACCGAATGCCCACGCTCCAGCCATTCCAGCAGCGTGAACAGCTTCCATGTCGACCCGGTCTCGAAGCCGTTCGTGGAGCCGTTGTGCTTCTTGTCAGCGGCGAACACCTGAGATGACTGCCCATTGGCGAGGCTCGCGTTCGACGACTCGCTGAAGTCCGTGTTCTGCGCGATTGCGAGGATGCGGCCGGTGGACGCTTCGATCGAGACTCCGGCGCCGCCGACGAGAATCCCGGGCATCGCGGCCGGCACCCGGTTGCGCACTGCCTCCACCGCAGGACCCTGCACCCGCATGTCGAGCGAGGTGTAGATCTGCATGCCGCCGCGGCGCATGTTCTCCAGGCGCTTTTCCGGCGTGGCGCCGAATGCCTCGTCCTTCTCGACGACCGACTTCACATACTGACAGAAGTACGCGTTGGCGCCTGCCGCTGCACAGCCCTGCGTGGTCTGCGTGAGATTCGGCTCGATCGGCGCCTCCACTGCGGCCGCGTGCTGCTCCTTGGTGATCTGTCCGTTCTTCAGCATCTGATCGAGAACGTAGTCGCGGCGGTCCTTCGTGGTGGCATAGCCGTCGGCCGCGGTGTTGTGCGCGACGCCGTCCTTGTCGGTCCAGGTGCCCTCCTCCGGTCGATCGATGCGCAGCAGATTGGGCTCCTGCACCATGCCCGCCAGCGTTGCCGCCTGCACGAGGGTCACGTTCGCCGCGGTGGTGCCGAAGTAGCGGTTGGCCGCGGCCTCGATGCCGTAGGTGGTGCCGCCGAAGTTCGACACGTTCAGGTATCCGAGCAGGATCTCGTTCTTCGAGTAGTCCTTCTCGATCTGCACCGCGTAACGCATCTCCTGCAGTTTGCGCTCGATGCCCTCCGCGCCCTTCGACTGCGCGGCGCCCTCGAAGCACTGCTGGATCTTGGCGTCGTACTCCTCATCGTTGGGAGTGACGCCCTGCTCACACTGCTGGATCAACGCATTCTTGACATACTGCTGCGTGATCGTGGACGCGCCTCGAGACGACGAGCCGGTGAAGTTCTCGACCGCGGCCTTCATGGTCTGCAGGAGGTTCACGCCGCCGTGCTCGTAGAAGTTCTTGTCCTCGCTCGAGAGGATCGCGTCGTACAGCAGCGGCGACACCTGCTCGAACGTCACCGGCACGCGGTTCTGGTCGAAGAACTTCGCCATCTGGAACGGCTGCCCGTCGGCGCCGGTCGCGTAGAACTCGGTCGGCTCCATCGGCGCGCCGGGGGTCAGGCTGTTCGGCAGGTTGTCGAAGATCGTCAGCGCCTGCGAACCCGTCACTCCTGCGACGGCGATGGCGGGGGTGACGGCTGCGGTGACCAGGACCCCGGCGACCGCGCTCAGACCCACCAGGCCGAGCAGACCGCCGAGCACACCAGACAGCGTGCGTTTCGTTTGAGGCATACGCTGATGTTAAGGGAATTCCCTGAATAAGAGCCTCGACGCTTCGGCATCCCGTGCCGTTCGTCGCCGACGCACAGGAGTGCCATGATCACGTGGGAGTATCTGACCACGCCGCTGCTGATCCACAACACGGCGGCGATCCTCAACAACTGGGGCAAGCAGGGGTGGGAGCTCGTGCAGGTCGTGCCGGGCCCGGAGGGGGGTCTCGTCGCCTACCTGAAGCGTCCCGTCACGCAGGATTCGACCACCAACGCGGGCCTCGCCGCCGCGGCCGAGGCATCCCGCCAGTTCGAGGGGGAGAGCCGATGAGCGTCTCCGCCCGCCTCGCTGAGCTCGGCCTCGAGCTGCCCGCCGTGGCCGCTCCCGTCGCCGCATACGTCCCGGCCGTCGTCCACGGCGGTCTCGTCTACACCTCCGGGCAGCTGCCGTTCGTCGACGGGGCCCTGCCGGCGACCGGGAAGGTCGGCGCCGAGATCGAGGCGGCGGATGCCCAGGGCTACGCCCGCACGTGCGCGCTGAACGCGCTGGCCGCCGCCGCGCAGGCGGCCGGAGGTGTCGACCGGCTCGCCGGTGTGCTGCGCGTGGGCGGCTTCGTGGCATCCGACCCCACCTTCACCGGTCAGCCGGCCGTCGTCAACGGCGCCAGCAACGTGCTCGGCGAGATCTTCGGCGACGCAGGGCAGCACGCCCGCGCGGCCGTCGGGGTGGCGAGCCTGCCGCTCGACACCCCCGTCGAGGTCGAGGTCACCTTCATCCTCGCCTGAGCTGCCCCCTTGCCGCCGCTGCTCGCCTCAGCGAGGGGCTGGCGAAGATCAGAATCCCCGCCAAGATCAGCCCCGCCCCCACCCACGCCGCGGTGGTGGGGGAGTCTGCGCCGGTCGCCGCCAGGGCCGCGCGATCGACGTGGACGGGGGTGATGGCGCTGAATCCGGTCTCGGCGAAGTGCAGGATCAGGTGGTGGTCGCCGTCGGGTACGGCGCTCAGATCGAAGGCGTCGGCTGCGTCGCCCTCCCGCCATTGCACTGATCCGAGTGCGATAGGAGCGGACCGCATCGTCCCGATCACGCTCGAGCGGGTGCTTCGGACCTTCTCGACGAACGACGTCATCAGATCCACGCCCTCTGCCTGCCTGGTCATCAGCGGCTGCAGCCGCAGCATGTCCATCTGCTGGGAGTTGCGTGCGACGTCCAGCTGGGCGCGCAGTGCGGCCGCGGCCGCAGCTGCCTGAACCCGTCCGGCCGTGGGGTCGGGCTCGCCGTCCCTGTAGAGATCCTGGAAGGGGTGTGTCATCGACGCGCCACGCAGGGCAGCGGCAGCAGCGTCGAACCCGGCACGGGAGGGTGCGCGTCCATACGCTTCGAGAGCCGCGACCGCATCGACAGATGCGGCGATGGCTCGATTGCGTTCATGCACCTCGGAGAGCTGTGAGCCCAGCTGCTGCTCCTGCAACGACGCCCGGGTGTCCTGCAGCATCAGCATGACGTTCTCCAGGTCTGCGGTGGCGATCACGGATCCGGTCTGCCGCAGGCCTGTCATCCGGTCAAGCAGGCTGTTCACGGGCGGGATCCCGTCCGCTCGGTCAGTGTCCTGCGCGAAGCCCAGAACCTGGCCGGCGTCGCTCATGAGTGCGACGGGGTCGCCGTTCGCGCGCTGAGCTGCGTCGATGACGGAGTCCAGCACGGTGTCGGGGGAGGTGCCCAGCGCGCTCGAGACGGGTCGGGAGAACAGGGGGATGCCGGGGTATACGTAGGCGGCCGCGTGCGTCGGAGCGGGAACGGGAACCGTCGGTGCGGGGGTGGGTGCAGGGGAAGGAGTCGGAGTGGGGGTCGGGGTCGGGGTCGGAGTCGGAGTCGGAGTCGGTGTCGGAGTAGGTGTGGGTGTCGGAGCCGGCGTGGGTGTGGGAGCGACGCTGTCGGACACCAGTGCGAACTCTCGATCGACGTCGATTCCCGGCTGCGCTGCGGCGACGCGAAAGGGCGGGTTGGCGGGTTGCTCTGCCGCCAGCACGAGCCCGGGCGGCGGGGTCAGCGCCAGCCTGTAATCGTCGTCGGCGGTGGCCGGGACCGCTCCGCTCGTGAACCTGCCGTCAGCGGCGAGAGGCACACGCTGCACCTCGACGTCTCCGCTGAGGATCGCGAGCGTCGATCCCTGCAGGTCGGCGACTGGTGCACCATCCGCCGTCGCGGAGACCGTTCCGGTGATGGTGGCGAAACTGCCCCAGAACGTGACCGAGACGGAGTCGCTATCGAGGGTGAATTCCGTCTGAGCCTCGGTGCGCTCGAGTTCTCCCTGTGCACCCGGCCACACGGCATCCGCCACGAAGGAGCGCTGATCGCCGTCGACGGTGGGGCTCGCCTCGATGTCGAGGGAGACGGTGCCATCGGCTCTCGTGGTGCCGGATGCGAGCACCGCTCCGTCGACGGAGGGCCCGCGCACAGTGACAGCGACGCCCGCGAGCGCCGCAGTGTCGGTGCCGTCGCTGATGGTCGCCTCGATGGTGATGGGAGTCGACACGGCGGACGCATACGCCACGGGCGGCAGGGCCGCGATGATCATGCCGGCGGCAATGGCGACGGCGCCCGACGTCCGCCCGAAGGGGGAGGAGGCGCTGCGCTGCGCAGTGCGGAGAGGATGCATCGCACCAGTATGGACTGAGTCCAAAGATAGATACAAGCCAAAATTTGCGGTTACACTTGTGTCTTCCGGGAGGATGGGGATGAGCCGACTTCGTGAGGCCAAAATGCATGCCGCCAGACGGTTGATGGAGCAGGCCGCCGTCGATCTCGCCTACGAGGAGGGGATCGGTGCTGTCACCGTCGACCGCGTGTGCGCCACGGCGATGATGTCGCGCAGCACGTTCTTCAACTACTTCCCGTCTCTCGACCAGGCGATCTTCGGGGCGCCGCTGTCATACGACCCTGATCTCACCGCGCGCGTGCTGGCTCAGCATTCCCGAGACCTGGTCGTCGCAGCCTGCCTCATCGTGATGGAGTCGGTGCGTGGCCAGGTCGACGACGAGCTGACGCGGAAGCGCTTCGCGCTGTTCATACGGGAACCGGGAACCACGAACGCCGTGTCCTGGACCAGTCACGAGAGCAGGCAGGGCCTCGAGAACGTCATCGCCGACTGGCTTCGTGAGCACCCCGAGTCGGCTCGACTCGCTGACGCGGATCCCGAGACCGAAGCCAGGATGACAGTGGGCTTCTCGATCGCGCTCGGCGACGAGGTTATGCGCCTCGTGGGCGATGAGGGCGGTGAGTTGCCGTTCGATGTCGCCCACTTCCGGACCGTGCGCGAGCGGATGGCCAGGATCAGCCTGCCCGACGGCTGAGCACGCTCAGTGCTCGCTTCGACGGTGATGGCGCCTCGGCGATCCTCAGGAACTACTTGACCTGACTGGTGATGGTGCTCATCACCATGGTGTCGGCCAGCGTCGTCGTGTCGCCGACCTCGCGGCCCTCGGCGACATCCCGCAGCAGACGACGCATGATCTTGCCGGAGCGGGTCTTCGGCAGCTCGTTCACGATGTAGACATCGCGCGGACGGGCGATCGGGCCGATCTGCTCGCCGACCCAGCCGCGCAGCAGCGTCGCCAGGCCCTCGGGCGAATGCACCTCGAGGTAGCTCTGCTTGATGATCACGAACGCGACCACGGCCTGCCCGGTGGTCTCATCCGACGCGCCGACCACGGCCGCCTCGGCGGTGGCCTCGTGCGCGACGATCGACGACTCGATCTCGGTCGTCGACAGGCGGTGGCCAGACACATTCATCACGTCGTCGACGCGGCCGAGCAGCCACAGATCGCCGTCCTCGTCGAGACGCGCGCCGTCACCGGCGAAGTAGTACCCCTTGTCCTGGAACTTCTCCCAGTAGGTCTCCTTGAACCGCTCCGGATCGCCCCAGATGCCGCGCAGCATGCTCGGCCACGGCTCGGTGATCACCAGCAGCCCGCCATTGCCGTTGCCGACCTCGTTGCCGTCGTCATCGACGACATCGATCGAGACGCCCGGGATGGGCACCTGCGCTGAACCGGGCTTGGTGGCGGTGATGCCGGGGAGGGGGGAGACCATGATCGCCCCGGTCTCGGTCTGCCACCACGTGTCGACGATCGGAGTCGCGCCCGCGCCGATCACCTCGCGGTACCACATCCACGCCTCGGGGTTGATGGGCTCGCCCACCGAGCCGAGCAGGCGCAGGCTCGACAGGTCGAACTTCTGCGGGATCTGACGACCGAGCTTCATGAACGAGCGGATCGCCGTCGGCGCGGTGTAGAAGATCGTCACGCCGTACTTCTCGATGAGCTCCCACCAGCGTCCGGGGTGCGGCGAGTCGGGCGTGCCCTCGAAGAGCACCTGGGTCGCGCCGTTGGCCAGCGGACCGTAGGTGACGTAGCTGTGCCCGGTGACCCAGCCGATGTCGGCGGTGCACCAGAACACGTCGGACTCGGGATGCAGGTCGAAGACGTACTTGTGCGTGTACGCGGCCTGCACCAGGTAGCCGCCCGAGGTGTGCAGGATGCCCTTCGGTTTTCCGGTCGTGCCCGAGGTGTACAGGATGAACAGCGGGTTCTCGGCGGGGAAGGACTGCGCCTCGTGATCGCCGGATGCCTGCGGCACCACGTCGTGCCACCAGATGTCGCGCTCGTCGTTCCAATCGACCTGGTTCTCGCCGCGCTTGACGACGAGCACGTGCTCGACGGTCTGCTGCTCGCCTTCGCCGTTGCGGTCGCTGAGCGCCAGGTCGACGGCGGGCTTGAGCGCCGACACCTTGCCCTTGCGGTAGCCGCCGTCGGCGGTGATCACGAGCTTGGCTCCGGCGTCGTCGATCCGGGAGCGCAGGCTGTCGGCGCTGAACCCGCCGAAGACGACGGAGTGGACGGCGCCGAGGCGCGCCACGGCGAGCATGGAGATGACGGCCTCGGGGATCATCGGCAGGTAGATGGCGACGCGGTCGCCGTGACCGATGCCGAGGTTCTGCAGCACATTGGCGGTGCGCTTGACCTCGTCGGTGAGCTCGGCGTACGTGATGCGACGCTCGTCGCCCGGTTCGCCCTCCCAGAGGATGGCCACGCGGTCGCCGTTGCCGGCTTCGACGTGGCGGTCGAGGCAGTTGTAGGCGACGTTGAGCTCACCGTCGTCGAACCACTTCGCGAACGGCGGGTTCGACCAGTCGAGCACCTGCGTGAACGGCGTGTGCCAGTGCACGCTCTCCCGGGCCTGCTCGCCCCAGAACGACTCACGGTCGGCCGCAGCCCGCTCGTAGAGCGCCGGGTCGTCGATCGACTGGGCGACGAACTCCTCTGACGGCGGGAATCTACGGGCCTCGTCGAGGAGGTGGTCGATCTGGCTGCTCATGCACTCGCTCCTTTGCGCGGTCGGGTGATCGTGCAGGGACACGACCGTGACACGGCGAATCTAGTCCCGAAGGAGGGTGCCGCCTACTGTCGAAAGTCGGTAGTGAAAATGGTTTGCCGTGGCGCGGGGCGCGTGCATACACTGACCTCAGCCGAATTCGTTTACGGCTTCAGCGCGCCCGGATGCCCCCTCGTACCGGGCGGCGCGAGGCGGCACCTCATTCCCCCCGTGAGGTGCCGCCTGTCCGTCTGCGGAGTGCCGCCGGGATCTGTCTGCACAGTGCCGCGGTCGGGGCAGTTGTGCACATCGCCTGGCAATCGGGATTCGCCGCGCGGGAAGACGCGCCTAACGTCGTCGCATGCCCGAACCGTTCGTCCTCCGACCGCGGCAGTCCGACGCCCGCATCGGCGCTCATCAGGGCGCCGAGGTCGACGTGGACCCTGCCCTCGGCGCCCTCGCCGAGCACGTGCGCGACCCTGCGGTGACGGATATCTTCGTCAACGGTGCGGACGGCCTCTACGTCGATCGCGGTCGCGGCGCCGAGCGGGTGCCGGCGTGGCGCGCGTCGGAGCGCGAGGTGCGCGACCTCGCGGTCGCCCTCGTCGCCGCAGGCGGACGCCACCTCGATGACCAGTCGCCCTGCGTCGACGTGCGGCTCGCCTCGGCCATCCGCGTGCATGCCGTACTCGCGCCGGTCTCGGTGAACGGCACCGCCCTGTCGGTGCGCATTCCCCGCGTGCTCGGCGCCGACCTCGACGCGCTCGCCGCGACGGGCACGTTCACCGGGGCGCAGCGGGCCTGGCTGGCGAAGCTGGTGCGCGATCGTGCGAACGTGCTGATCACCGGCGGAACCGGCACGGGCAAGACGACGCTGCTCGCGGCCTTGCTGTCGCACGTGGGTGCGGGGGAGCGGATCGTCACCATCGAGGACGTCGCCGAGCTGCGCCCCCGGCATCCTCATCACATCTCGCTCGAAGCACGCCAGGCGAATCTCGAGGGCGCCGGCCGTATCACCCTCGCGATGCTCGTGCGGGAGTCGCTGCGGATGCGCCCCGATCGGCTCGTCGTCGGCGAGTGCCGTGGCGAGGAGGTGCGTGAGCTGCTGACCGCCTTGAACACCGGGCACGACGGGGGCGCGGGAACGCTGCACGCCTCGGGGCTGGCCGATGTGCCGGCACGCATGGAGGCACTCGGGGCACTCGCCGGAATGGATGCCACGGCCCTGGCGCGACAGGTGGTCAGCGCCTTCACGATCGTGCTGCATCTGGAGCGCAGCACCGACGGGCGCCGGCGCATCGCGCACGCCGGCCGGTTCGTGATGCGCGGCGATCGGCTGGCCATGGAGGAGGTGCAGCCGTGGTGAGGTGGCGGCGCCGGCATCCGGACCCGGACGATGCCCCGCGTGCGGCGGCCGCGGTGCGCACCCTCGCCGTGCTGCTGCAGGCGGGAGCCCGGCCGCACACGGCGTGGCGGCACCTCGCCGACACCGGCGACGCCGTCGCGGCGCGCGTCGTCGCGCGCGTCGATGCCGGGGCCGAGCTCGTGGGGGCGATCGACGCGGAAGGCGGCGCATGGTCGGATGTCGCAGCCGCCTGGGAGATCGCGACGACCGTCGGTGCACCGCTGGCCGACGTGCTGCGGGCGCTGTCGGAATCGCTGCAGGATGCCGCGTCCGCGACGGACGACGTGCGGGTCGCGCTGGCCGAGCCCACCGGCACTGCGCGACTGCTGCTCTGGCTGCCGTTCGCCGGACTGCTCCTGGGATTCGCGCTGGGTTTCGACACGATCGGCGTGCTGGTGAGCAACCCGTTCGGCGTCGCCTGCGTCGTGCTCGGCCTCGCCCTGGTCCTCGTGGCGCGCTGGTGGACGGCACGCATGGTGCGGGCCGCGCAGCCGACGGCGGGCACACCCGGCATGCACGCCGAACTGGTCGCGGTCGCGCTCGCCGGCGGCGTCGGCATCCCGCGCGCGCTGCGGCTCGTCGAGCACAGCCCTGCCACCCTGTCGGACGATCGCAGCAGCACGGACGCGGTCCTGGAGCTGTCGCGCTCGGCCGGTGTGCCGGCCGGTGAGCTGCTGCGCGCGACGGCGGCACAGCAGCGCCACGAGTCGCGCGTGCGAGGGCGAGTCCGCGCCGCGCGGCTCTCGTCGAAGCTGCTGCTGCCGCTGGGCGCCTGCACGCTGCCCGCATTCCTCCTGCTCGGGGTCGCACCGCTCATGCTCAGCGTGCTCGCCTCGACACCCCTGCCCATCTGAGACGTCGAGGGCGAGAGCCGCCCCGCACGAGAGAGAAGGAACACCATGACCGCACCCTGCATCGACCCGCTGCCCCCGCTCACCCGAAGCCGCGCAGCCGAACTGTTCACCGACGAGACGGGAGCAGCCACAGCCGAATACGCGATCACGACGATGGCCACTGTAGAGACAAATTAGCGGATATGGAGGTCCGGCGATGGGGCGACGGAGCGAGTTGATCGCGGTGCGCGTACTGCGCGAACAGGAATGGGCGTATGACGGCTGGCGACAGCGGCTCACGTACGTCGACATGGCGCGGCGCTCGGCCCTGCCCGAGAGTGAGGGCGGGCTCGGTTACGCGCTGAGTGAGTACGTCGTGAAGCAGCGCCTCGACGGCTACCGCGACCGGATGAAGCCGCTTCTCGAGGCGAACGCGATCACCGCGCGCGAGCGGCAGATCGCCGAGCTCGACCAACTGTCGCGCCTGGCACAGGCGGCGCTCGCGAAGGCGGCGGGCGACGGCGTGCTCGATAAGGACGCGGCGAAGCTACTGCTCGACATCCACACGCGAGAGGCGAAGCTGCTCGGCTTGGACGCCGCCGAGACGATCATCGTCGCGCCCCTGTCCACTCGCGAGCAGGTCGACGCCGAGCTCGAGGCGATGCTCGCTCGCATCCCCGCGGAAGAACGGGTCACGATCCGCCACGAGGAACGCTGACCGAGCACGAAGAAGCCCCGCCGAGCGTGATCCTCGGCGGGGCTTCTTTGTCTATCGGCGCCGTTGCGGCTCGTGCGCGCGCCGGTGTTCTCGTGCGACCTCGTGCGCCCTGTCGCGCTCGGTGAACGGGCCGACGACGAAACCGCACGTGCACACCACGAGCGTTCCCGTCTCGCGGCTGTAGTCCGTCCGGCACGCGTGCGCAATCATGTGTGGCCAAGTCGCGCGTCGCCGGGGCCGGCCTGCCACACGGTCACGCGGTTGGGCGCCGACGAGAGGTCGGTGCTTCGGACAGTGGGGAGCACGACGGCGCCTTCGACGCGAAGCTCGCCGCCGATTGCGACGTTCCCCGCGAGAACGGCAGCGACGTAGGCGGCGACCTTCTGGTCGATGATCGCGTCAGTCTGTGCGTCGGTGCGCCGCCCCGCGGCCCATGCGTCAAGCTGCGCTTGAATGTCGGCGACGAGCGCGGCGAGCTTCGCGACCGTGTTCCCGAGGGCCTCGCCCGAGGGCGCCTCGAGGATGCGTAGACGACGCTGCACGTCGTCAAGCTCGTCGATGAGGTCGCCGAGCTCGCTGGGGATCGCGCCTTGCCGTGAGCTACGACGCATCATCCACGCCCTTGCAGCATCCGCGCGGCCTGTTCGCTCGCTGTCGGCCCGCGCTCGGCGCGTCCGATGCCGTCGCCGTCTCGCTCGCCCCCGACGCTCTGGCGTTCGTACACCTGGCGACGAGGCGAGCCCTCGAGCGTGCCGGCGCGGCGCTTCTCGGCGAGCGCGGTGAACTCGGCGTTCTCGTCAGCCGTGAGGTCGTCTTTGCCGATGAGTTCGCGCAGACGCTTGTAGTCGCCCGTCTCGCCGTGCACTTTCGCGGTGCGCTCGGTGCGGCGGGTGTTACCGGCGAGGTATGCCCCTGCCTGTTCGGATGCCGTGCTCATGAGTTGTTCCTCTCGGTCGTGTCGGGGGTGGGGTGTATCATCCGGCGCCGTGCCTTCCATGCGGCGACGAGACGGTCGAATTCCGCGTCGTCGGCCGGCGTCGGGTTGTCGTTGTCGATCAGGGCGACGATCCGCTCGCGCAGAGCGTCGAGGTCGGGCTCGTCGTGCCACCGCTGCCACGCGGCGACCCGCTGGCGCTGCCCCTCGCGCCCCGGATACTTGGCGTCCAGGTAGCGAAGGCACGCGAGCAGGTAGGCGGGTTCGCTGTCGTAGCGGTGTCGGCGGGGTCGCTTGACGCTCATGGTGTCCACCCCCTCGACTGACGCGACCAGCCGATCAGCGTGACCTCGAGCTCGGCGAGCTTGAGCAACACCGTCAGCCGCGCCACGTCGTCCGAGTACGTTCCCGGCGCGGACGCCTGTCGCGTCAGGTCGCGGATCTTCTCACGCACGACCCATTCCTGTTCGACGAGCGATTCGGCCTCGCTGATCTCGGCGTTGTCGGCGATGCGCTTATCGACCTCGGCGCGCGTGATGTGCAGGTGCTCGGCGATGCGGTCACGACGCTCGCCGCGGATCAGGTAGCCGAGGATCGCGGTGTCCAGGTCGACGGGCCCGAAGTCGTCATCGACGTCGCCGTCGATCGCGACCGGCGCGAGCGGCGTGAACGGCGTGCGCTCAGTCGTCATCGTCGGCGCCGATCATCAGGTCGCCGAGTGCAGGGGCGGCGACGGGCTCGGGTGCCGTCTGCGCGGGGCTGTGCGCCTCGCTGACGACCTCGGGCGCGACCGCGGTCTTCCTGTCCCGCTTCGCAGTCTTGAGCGGCTTGAGCGTCGCCTTCGCCGCCTCGATCTCGTTCGCGAGCTTGGCGACAGCCTGGCGCACATGCTCCTGAGCGAGCCCGAGCTCGACCCGCGGGGTCTGCATGATGTGCCGAACGGTGAGCGCGCCGCCCTGAGTGGTGCGTTCCTCGAGAAGGTGGATCAGGCCGGCCGTGCCGTCGTGCACGTCCATCACCTCGGCGAGCACGCGCTCGACCATGGCAAGCTTCGCGGGCAGGGTGGCGAGCTTGCGAAGACTCGCCTTCGCGATCTCGGGCGCGGCCTCGTCGAGTGCTGCGTTCAGCTTGACGACGCCGAGCCGCTCGGCTTCGCGCGCCGCGCCGAGCAGCTTCGCGACGCGCGCCTTCTCGGCTCGAAGTGCGTCGATGCCGGCCGTATCGTCGGCGAGCCCTTCGTCGACAGACTCGCCCGCCCACAGGGCATCGGCGACGCCGGCGGGCTGTGCGTTGAGTGCGTCGCGAAGCTGCTCGTCGAGCATCATGTCGTCGCGCTCGAAGCCCTGTCGCTTCGTCGTGATCTCGCCGAGGCGAATGTACGTCTCGCGGGTAGCCGCGTCGGCGATGCCCTCAGGTGCGCCGAGGTCGATGCGTCGCCCTGCTGCGTGGTAACCGGCCATGGTCATTTCTCCTTCGTGTCGTGCTTCTTGTCGGTGTCGTTCGGGAGTGCGAATGTCGCGCGCTCGGGCGCGAGCTCGAGGCGCGAGCCTCGACCCGCGGTGATCTTCTTGAGGCGACCCGTCTTGACGAGCTCATTGACGTACTCGTGCGCCGCCGTCTTCTTCGCGGTGCCCGCTTCGACGAGCAAGTCGACGAACTGCGTGACTGTCGAGCCCGTCTCACTGAATGCGCGGACGAAGTGCGCGAGCGATTCCTCGACGCGCGCGGCCTGAGCCCCGGACGGCTGCCCCTGACCGGGTGCCAGCGCCTCGAGCACGAGAGTGTCGAACTCGGCGACCGGGCGAGCACGAAGGCGAAGGATCTCGCCGGGTGCAGCGTCCTTCTGCTTGTCCGCCGAGAGGGTGAGCATGCCCGCGTCGCCGTCCAGCCTGAGCACTGTGTCGAAGTTGCCGAGGAGCGCGCTCGCGCCCCGCAAATCGCCATTCTTTCCGGCGTGATGCACGAGCATGACCGTCGTCTCACCGTCGCCGGCACGCTTGATCTGCTCGGCGGCGCTGGTGACGCGAGTCATCTCGGTGTTGTTGTTCTCTTCCGCGCCCCCGGCCACCTTGACGAGCGTGTCGAGCACGACGAGCCGGATGCCGCGATCGCGCACAAACGCTGCGAGCTCGGCGACGTCGGCGTCGCTCATGAGGTTGACCGGCGCCGGGTAGACGAAGAAGTCAGGGATCGGTCGCCCCTTGTTGAGCAACCACGCGAGGGCCGCGGCTCGCTTACGAGCACCGGCGACACCTTCGGTGAGTACGTACAGCACCGACCCCTGCTCGACCGAGCGACCGGCCCACGGCTTGCCGAGGGCGACGCACGCGGCGATCCACAGCGCGAGGAACGTCTTGAACGTGGCCGGCGGCGCGTACAACAGTGCGACTGTGTCCAGGTCCAGCACGCCGGCGACGAGTGGACGAAGCGGCGGCCCATCCACTAGCCCGGCGAAATCGAGCATCCCCTCGGAGATCGGCGGACGGTCGTTCTCTTCGTCGACGAGCTCGCGCACCATCTGCCGGTCTTCGCGCTTGCGGTTCTTCCGCTCTTCGTAGTCCGCTGCGTCGGCGAGCTTGCTGACGGGCGTGAGCGGCGCGGTCTGACGCTGATAGGCGCCCTTCCGGTAGCCGCGCTTGAAGGCCTTCTTCATGTCCCGCACCTCGTCGGGCTGCGCGACTGGCGCCGCGTCGCGCGTGCGCTTCCACGCGGTACGCGCATCGACGTATTCGGCCGGCACGCGCCGCGCGATCGCGTTCCCTGCCGCCTCGACCTGCAACGGGTCGACGGACGTGATGCCGGCGAGGATCTTCGCGAGGTCACTCTCGGCGTCGGCGCGCGAGATCGGATGGGCGGTGATGTTCACGAGACGCGCCCCTCGAGGAAGTGAATGTCGGCGAGGGCGTTCTCGATCTCGGCGCGGTAGTCAGCGCGATCCTTCGCGCGCATGGCGTCTGCTGCATCCGCGGCGTCGAGGCGACGAAGCTCGGCCTCGTAGTAGGCGATGCGCTCGTCGACGCTCGAGAGGGTGGCATCCGCGCCGCGTGCCGCGATCTGCTGCGCGAGCTCGGCGGCGGATGCCTGAGCGAAGCGGTATGCGATCAGGTGGCGCTGCGTCGCCGTCGCCTTCTCCCCGAACAGGCCGGCCTCATCGGCGCGAGCTTCCCAGTGTGCGCGCTCGTCGGGATCAGTGAAGCGGTCGGGCTTGCGTCCGCGCTCTTCTCGCACGGTCGGCGGCAATCCTCGAGCGATGCGGTCGGCGCGGTACTTCGCCCACCGCTTCTCGGCGTCGCGGCGACCCTGTTCGGGCGTGCCGGTCATGATGCGACCGGCTTCGGTGCAGCGAGAAGCTGAGCGACGCGACCGCGGACGGACTCGCTCATCGGCGGCGCCTGGCGGGCGATGTCGGCCACGACGTCATCACGTCGTGTCGTGACGATCCCGCGGATCTCGTGGTCGTTCATTGTCAGCCTTTCCCGTAGTGCTCTTCGTCTCGCGTTACGGGGCAAGGGGTGTGCTGACGATCTTTAACTTATGTCCCGCATTGACCGATGTAAAGCCATGGGTAGTGCATTCTGCGTACCGTTATGCGTTTGTGATTAGCTGTTAGCCAACTACTAGCCGAATAGTTCGGCCTGCCAGCACGACACTTTCAGGGCTCGCCTAGCGCTATCTCTTCTCGAGGTTGCTTGTTATCTCTTCTCGACCGTTGACCGTCCGCTGTTCAGTCCGGGCCGGATCCCCCTTATAGGGGGGGATCATCCGGACGGAGTAAACGGAGCATTCGGAGTATCCGGAGTGAGTCGCCAAAAACCCCGTAATCACGCGGATATATTTAGTCCGGGCGCGCAGCGCGTCACGCGGAGTATCCGGAGTGACGCCGTTTACTCCGGATCGCAAATCCGGAGTAACTTCGCACCCAACGCGCCTATGTCTCGCGCTCGTTGCGGATAGTGAGCACCGAGGCTGAACGCGAGCGGTTTTCTCGAGCGTGCCGTCGCCCTTATCCATCTGTCGCGAGCAGGATAAGCACGCCGCCGCGCGCGCACCTGTTATCCGTCCCGGGTACGCCGGATAAGCAACGGCGCCCGCTGTCGCTAATAGGGCGTACCCGGTCGAGTTATCCGGCCCGGCGCTAGGCTCGTCGCATGATCGAGGACACCGCCCGCGTGCTGTTCATCGTCGGCGCGCTGTTCGCGCTCGCCGGCCCCGCCGTCGCCGTTATCCGTACTGCCGTCAAGTACAGCGCGGCGACGAAGACGACGCTCACGCACACAGCGGTCAAGGCGCTCGTCGACCCCGATGTCGCCGTCCCTGCTGCTCGCCGCGATGCGTGGTGGGCTGTCGCCGAGTTCGCGGCGGTCGGGCTCGGCGTGGCGCTCACCGCCGTCGCCAGCCTCATCCTCATCCCATGACCGGCGACGACCTGCTCGACGACGTGGCGCAGCCGCGGTGCCCGGCGTGTGGCGTGGTGATGCGCGACGATCCGCGAGGGTTCCGCTGTCCGTCGTGCGGCCGCCTCGAGGATCACTCGGCAGAGCTCGACGCCGTGGTCATCCCGCCCGACTTCGACGGCCCGAGCATCCGCGGCGGCTGAGTGAGAATCGCTAGGCTCACCGCATGACTACCCGCATGACCGTTGCTTTCTCGGTGCTCGGCCTCGGCCTTGCTGTCGCCGCACTCGCCGGCATCCCTGCCCTCATCGAGAATCGGACGGTCGGCGATGTCGTGGTCGTGATTGGCTTCGCTGTCGCGATCATCGGCCTCGGCCTCGTCTTCTTTGCGATCCCTGGTCAGCTGAAACAGAACAGCGCACTCAAGAAGGGGGAAGAGTTCGAGATCGAGCGGCTGAAAGTCGACCGCCGTCGACTTAAGACACTCCTGGGCCACGCCGAGGCGCGTCTCGGAGCGGCATCGATGACGATCAGGTCGGCAACGCTCGCGATGCACGGTGGAACCGATGACATGAGTAAGTTGCGGGCAGAGGTCGCCGAGCTCAAGGCTGCGCTCGAGAATAACGCGATCGAGCTTCGTCGTCGCGAGGCCGACCCCAACGCGCGCTAGTGCCAGTCGAAGCGCACGGTCTTCGACATAGCCTCGTCGCTCATCCGTCGCCGGTTCCCTTGCCCGACCGAGTAGACGACGGGCGTGACGAGCGCTTCGACGATCGCGCGACGGCGACCGAGGGTGAGCGCATGCCACGTCGCCGCAACGTCTTCACTCCCGACGATCTCGCCGAGCGCGCTCGTGTCGACGCCTGAGCGAAGCTTCTCGTCGACCTCGGCGATACGCGCGTTCGCTCGTCGGGTGAGCCGTACCCGTTCGGCGCGGTCGATGAGGCCGTCCTGCTCGTCGTCGCCGTACTGACGGATGGATGCCTCGAGGCGTCGCCGCTCGTCCCTGAGCGCGCTGACGTCGTGGCGTTCGCGCTCGTCGAGCAGGTTGACGGCATCCGGCCGCGACAGCCGCGCGATGATGACCCGCTCGACGAACTCATCGAGCGGGGCGCCTCGTCGCATGAAGTGTTTCATCGACGCGCAGCGGTACGACTGGACGCCCTTCTCGCCGCCGCCCGCGCGGATGGGCAGACCGCATCCATCGACACCGCAGACGGCGATACCGGAGAGAAGCCAGCGTCGCGCCGGGCCGGGTGACGTCTTGCGCTCGGGATGCTCGAGCCGCTTCTTCGCCTCTTCCCATTCTTCGACGCTGACGATCGCGGGCCACGCGCCCGGCGTCGTCGTCTTTCGCGTGAGGGCGCGCTGATCGTACTTCTCGGCGGCTTCGGCGGGCATCCGGGCACAGTAGTAGGGCGACATGAGCATGCGTCGCACCGTCGTCGGGGAGAAGGGGACACCTTCGGGATGCCGCTTCGTCGGGATCGTGCGTCGCCCTCGGGCGTTCAGGTCACGAGCGATCGACCCGAGCGGGACGCCTGCGAGGAACGCGTCGAAGATCTCGCGCACGTCCGCGGCTCGGTTGTCGTCGCGTTCCGCTGCCGTGCCAGGGGCGCCCTTCTCCCCGTCCAGCACATACGCGGTGCCCTTTTCGCCGCGATCGGCTGTCGGCACCCACCGATAGCCGTACGGGACGCGACCCGATGTCGGCACCGCGCCGGCTTCGCGCTGTCGTCGGGCGTTGTTCGCATTCACGCGACGCTCGGCTTTGATCTCGACTTCGGCTCGCGCCACCGATGTCAGCAGGTTCGCCATGAGTCGCCCGTTGACCGTGGTGAGGTCGATGTTCTCGTCGATAGTGACGACAGCCACCCGCGCGGCGGCGAACGACTCAAGCGCGGCGAGTGAACGCCCGAGGCGGTCGAGCTTGCGAACGACAACCACGTCGAAGCGGCCGGCCCGGGCATCGTTCAGCATGCGAGAGAACGCCGTGCCCTCGTCGCGCGCCTTGTATCCGCTCACGTTGTTGTCGCGATAGACGTCGACCACCTCGAAGCCTTTCGCCGCGGCGAGACTTTCGCACCGTGCGATCTGATCCGCGATGAGCTCGTCGGCGGCGACGGACTGTCGCGCGTAGATTGCGGCGCGGATCGGGGCGAGGGTCTTCGGCGTCATGCTGTCAAGTCTGCCCTAAGCATGCGACAATGGTGGCGGTGGCGTTCGCCGGCCTGCTCGTCGTGATCATGCGCTCCGACGAGGTGAGGGGCATCCTCACGGATCTCGTCCGGCGGGCACTCACGGTCGCCTGATGCCACGTTCGTCTCGCCTGCTCGGCGGCGACCGCGGGTCGGTCGCCGCCGGGCTCGCGGTCGCCCTCCCGGCGGCGCTGATCGCCGTCGCGTTCGGCGTCGGCGCGCTCGGCGCCGCCGCGACGCAGGTCTCGCTGCAGGATGCGGCGGCGGACGCTGCCCGCCTGCTGGGGCGGGGCGAGAGCACCGCTCGGGCGGCGGCGGTGGTGCGGGATGCCGTCGACGGCGCGTCGTCGGCATCCCGATCCGCCGGCGACCTGGTGTGCGTGACGGCGTCGCTCGACCTGCGCATCGGACGCCTGATCTCGATGCCGCTGAGCGCGTCGAGCTGTGCGCTGGCGGGTGGACTGTGACGCGCCCCGCGTGGGCGGCCGGCGGCTGCCCGGACAGGAGAGCCCGATGAGCGGAACAGCGCTCGCCGCCGGCCTGGTCACGGTCGCGGCGACCCTCTCGCTCGGGCTCGCCGCCGTCGGCGGCGCAGCCGTCACGGCGCAGCGCGCCGCAGGCGCGGCCGATGCGGCCGCCCTCGCCGCAGCCGACGCAGCGTCGGGCGCCGTCACCACCGGCGAGGATGCCTGCTCTCTCGCCGCGCGCGTGGCCCTGGCATCCGGATCGGAGCTCGTCTCGTGCACCGTCGACGCGCTCACGGCGACGGTCGAGGTCAGATCCGCGTACTCTGGACTGGTCGCCGTCGCCCGTGCCCGGGCGGGACCCCCGAGAAGCTGAACGTGCGACGCCCCCTCGCACCGCCCGCGCGTCAGCCGATTCGCCGGACGAGCTCTCGGCCCATGCCGGGATCGCGGTGTGTATGGTGTGCTTCGAAGAAAGGACGCCCCCTTGGCAGAAGGCAAGAAGCTCGTCATCGTCGAGTCCCCGACGAAGATGAGGTCGATCCAGGGATACCTCGGCGACGGGTACCAGGTGCTCAGCTCGGTCGGTCACATCCGCGACCTCGCAGACAAGAAGGACATCCCGGCCGACGACAAGAAGGCGTACGGCAAGTACTCCATCGACGTCGAGAACGACTTCGACCCTTACTACGTGGTGTCCGATCGCAAGACCAAGACGGTCGCCGAGCTGCGCCGTGCGCTGAAGAGCGCCGACGAGGTCCTGCTCGCCACAGATGAGGACCGCGAAGGCGAGGCCATCGCCTGGCACCTGCTCGAGACGCTCAAGCCCAAGGTGCCCGTCAAGCGCATGGTCTTCCACGAGATCACCGAAGACGCCATCCAGGCCGCCGTGGGCAACACGCGAGAGCTCGACCTCGCCCTCGTCGACGCGCAGGAGACCCGCCGCATCCTCGACCGGCTGTACGGCTGGGATGTCTCTCCGGTGCTCTGGTACAAGGTCAAGTCGGGGCTGTCCGCCGGCCGCGTGCAGTCGGCCGCCACCCGCATGGTGGTCGAGCGCGAGCGCGAGCGGATGGCGTTCGTCTCGGCGGAGTACTGGGATGTCGAGTCGCAGGCGTCCGCGTCGGCGGGCTCGGCCCAGGGATCCGCGTTCGGTGTGCGTCTCGTGCGCGTCGACGGTGGTCAGCTCGCCCGCGGAACCGACTTCGACGACACCGGAAAGCTCAAGAAGGCCGTCGTCGTGCTCTCCGAGGCCGACGCCGAAGCGCTGGCCGTAGCCGTGGACGCCACAGGAACGGCGACCGTCTCCAAGGTCGAGGCGAAGCCCGGCACCCGCAGCCCCTACGCGCCCTTCACCACTTCCACGCTGCAGCAGGAGGCCGGACGCAAGCTCTCGATGAGCGCCAAGCAGGCGATGAGCGTCGCCCAGCGGCTCTACGAGAAGGGGTACATCACCTATATGCGCACCGACTCGGTCGCGCTGAGCACGCAAGCGATCCAGGCTGCGCGAAACCAGGCGGTGGCCCTGTACGGCGACTCGGCCGTGCCGTTGAAGCCGCGCGTCTACAAGTCGAAGAGCAAGAACGCGCAGGAGGCGCACGAGGCGATCCGTCCGTCGGGCGAGACCTTCCGCACACCCGCGTCGGTCGCCTCCGGCCTCGACCGCGAAGAGCAGCGCCTGTACGACCTGATCTGGAAGCGCACCGTCGCCAGCCAGATGTCGGATGCCAAGTACGAGACCACCACGGTCACCCTCGAGACCCAGGCTGCCGGCAAGCGGGTCGAGTTCACGGCATCCGGAACCGTCTACACGTTCAAGGGCTTCCTCGAGGCATACGAGGAGGGTCGCGACGAGAAGCGCAACGCGCAGGACTCCTCGGCCGACCAGTCGCTGCCCGCCGTGACCGTCGGTGACGAGCTCGCCATCGGCGAATCCGTGGCGAAGGGGCACCGCACCACGCCGAAACCGCGCTACACCGAGGCCTCGCTGGTGAAGGCCCTCGAAGAGCACGGCATCGGCCGCCCGTCGACCTTCGCGAGCATCATCGGCACCGTCATCGATCGCGGCTACGCGACCAAGCGCGGACAGGCGCTGGTGCCCACGTGGCTGGCGTTCAGCGTCGTGCGGCTGCTCGAGCAGCACTTCGCCGACCTGATCGACTACGACTTCACCGCAGCCCTCGAAGACGACCTCGACGCGATCGCCCGCGGCGAGCAGAACCGCGTCGAGTGGCTGAAGTCGTTCTACTACGGCTCCGAGAATCAGGTGGGCCTGCGACAGGTCGTCGACAACCTCGGCGAGATCGACGCGCGGGCGCTGAACTCGACGCGCATCACCGACGATGCCACGCTCCGCTTCGGCAAGTACGGCCCGTACCTCGAGGTCGCCGATCCGGCGGACCCCGAGGCCAAGCCGCGCATCGTCAACGTGCCCGAGGACCTCGCGCCGGATGAGCTCACCGCCGACAAGGCGCGCGAGCTGATCGACGCGCCCGTCGCCGGCGATCGTGTGCTCGGCGAGAACCCCGAGAACGGCAAGATCATCGTCGTCAAGGACGGCCGCTTCGGCCCGTACGTGCAGGAGAACGACCCGGTCTCCGAAGACGACGCCGTCGATGAGTCGACCGGCGAGGTCCTGCCACAGGCTCAGGAAGCCGGTTCGAAGGGCAAGAAGAAGACGAAGAAGGGTGCGGCGCCCAAGCCCCGCACCGCGTCGCTGTTCCGCTCGATGTCGGTCGACACGATCGACCTCGACACCGCGCTGCAGCTGCTCAGCCTGCCGCGCGTGGTCGGAGCCGATCCCGCCACGGGTGAGGAGATCACCGCGCAGAACGGACGCTTCGGGCCCTACCTGAAGAAGGGCACCGACTCGCGCTCGCTGGAGAGCGAGTCGCAGATCTTCGACGTCACACTCGAGAAGGCACTCGAGCTGTACGCCCAGCCGAAGTACGGCGGGCGCAAGGCGTCCAGCGCGCTGAAGGAATTCGAGGCCGATCCCGTCAGCGGCAAGCCGATCCGCATCCGCGACGGCCGCTTCGGCGCCTATGTCACCGATGGCGAGACCAACGTGACCATCCCGCGCGGGCAGACCCCCGACGACGTCACGTTCGAGATCGCCGTCCAGATGCTCGCCGACAAGCGGGCCAAGGGCCCCGCGCCCAAACGCGGTGCGAAGAAGTCGACCGTGAAGAAGGCCCCGGCCGAGAAGCCGGCAGCCAAGAAGAGCGCAGCCAGGAAGCCGGCCGCCAAGAAGACCACGACGAAGCCGGCCTCGGACGCCGACAAGGCGGCGGCGCGCTCTGCAGCGGCGAAGAAGGCCGCCGCCACGCGCAAGGCGAACGCGATCGCGAAGGCCGACGCGGCACGCGCGGCGGCCAAGGCAGACGCGTGACCCGGGAACAGCCGGGGCTGTGGATAACGTTCGAAGGCGGTGACGGCTCGGGCAAGACCACCCAGGCCGGGCTGCTCGCGCAGTGGATGCAGCAGCGCGGTCGCACCGTGCTGCACACCCGCGAGCCCGGCGGCTCCGAGGTCGGCACCCTCATCCGCGACATCGTGCTTCACCACCGAGGCGACATCGCACCCCGTGCCGAAGCTCTGCTGTACGCAGCCGACCGCGCCCACCATGTCGCGACGGTCGTCCGACCGGCGCTGGACCGCGGCGACGTCGTCATCCAGGACCGCTACCTCGACTCGTCCGTCGCGTATCAGGGTGCCGGGCGCGTGCTCGACGCCGCCGAGGTGCGCGACCTCTCGCTGTGGGCGACCGAGGGCGCGCTGCCTGATCTGACCGTGCTGCTCGACCTCGACCCGTCGACGGCCCGTCGCCGGCTCGACGCGGACGACAAGCCGTTCGATCGTCTCGAGGCCGAGAAAGAGGACTTCCACGCCCGCGTGCGAGCGGCGTATCTCGCGCTCGCCGCCGCCGAGCCGCAGCGATTCCTCGTCGTCGACGCCTCGCTCGACCCCGATGACATCGCCGTGCTGATCCGGGCGCGCATGTCGATCCTCGTCTGAGCGGGCGGAGCATCAGGCGATGTCGGCCCCGCGGATAGGCTGGAGAGCATGACAGCCCTCGCCACTGCGCCGTTCCCGTGGACGGACGTGTGGGGGCAGGATGCCGCGGTGCAGACCCTCCGTCAGGCCGCAGCCGACCCGGCATCCCTGTCGCACGCCTGGCTGATCACCGGCCCGCCGGGGTCGGGACGATCCACTCTGGCCTACGCGTTCGCGGCCGCGCTCATCGCGGACGAGCCGGGCGACGAGGCCACCATGCGTCAGGTGCTCGCGCGTACGCATCCGGATGTCACGGCGCTGCGCACCGACAAGGTGATCATCACCATCGCCGAGGCGCGCGCCCTGGTCGAGCGGTCATACTTCGCCCCGTCCGCCGGACGCTACCGGGTGATCGTCGTCGAAGACGCCGATCGCATGGTCGAGCGCACCTCGAATGTGCTGCTGAAGGCTCTCGAAGAACCGCCGGAGAAGACGGTGTGGGTGCTGTGCGCCCCCAGCGAGGCCGACCTGCTTCCCACCATCCGCTCGCGGGTGCGCCCGCTGCGCCTGCGCGAACCCGACGTCGACGACGTGGCGCGACTCATCGCTGCCCGCACCGGCGTCGACGCCGCCGTCGCCGAGCAGGCCGCCCGGCATGCGCAGCGGCACATCGGCATGGCACAGCGGCTGGCGACCGACGACGCCGCGCGGCGCCGGCGCGACGAGACGCTGCGCGCCGTGCTCGGCGTGCGGGGGGTCAGCACGGCCGTCGAGGTCGCCGGGACGATCATCCAGGCCGCGACCGACGACGCGAAGTCGCTCACCGCCGAGCGCGATGCCGCCGAGCGAGCCACTCTGCTTCGCACCGTCGGTATCGCCGAGGGGCAGGCCGTGCCGCCCGCGCTGCGGGCGCAGATCAGTGCCCTCGAGGATGATCAGCGCAAGCGCGCCACGCGCAGCCTGCGCGACGGGATCGACCGGGTGCTCACCGACCTGCAGTCCCTGTACCGGGACGTCGTCATGCTGCAGTTCGAGCGCGGCGACCAGCTGATCAACCGCGAGCTGCGCGACGAGCTCGAGCGCATCGCCGGCGCGTGGCCGGTCGAGCGCACCATTCTCGTGCTCGATGCCGTCGCCGCCACCCGCGAATCCCTGGAGCGCAACGTCGCGCCGCTCCTCGCCGTCGAGAGTCTTCTCGTGACCGTCTCCAGCGGAAGGACCCCGTGAACCTCCGAACCTCCAGGTCCCGCCCGCTGCGCCGGGTGGCCGCCGTGCTCGCCGGCCTCGCTGCGGCGTCACTCGTGCTCTCCGGTTGCCTGTACGCGCAGATCCCGGAGACTCCCAGCTCGATCTCCCGTGACCCCGACCTGTCTGGCGTCCCCGAACAGCTGCAGTCGTACTACTCGCAGAAGCTCGAGTGGGAGGGGTGCGGAGCCCGGTTCGACTGCACCGAGGTCACCGCCCCGCGCGACTGGGACGACCCGTCGGCGGGCGACCTGACCCTGTCGGTCATCCGCCACCAGGCGACCGGGGAGTTCCAGGGCTCGCTGCTGATCAACCCCGGCGGGCCCGGCTCGAGCGCATACGACTTCGTCGCCCAGAGTCTCGAGTACGCGGTCGGGGCCGACCTCATCGAGCGCTTCGACGTGATCGGATTCGACCCGCGCGGCGTCGGCCGTTCGAGCGCGGTCTCGTGCCTCGACGCCGAGCAGATGGACGAGTACAACTACGGCGTGCTCGACGCCCCTCGCGACACTGCGGAGTGGGAGGCGGAGATCACGGTGCGCAACCAGCAGTACGCCGATGCCTGCGAGGCGAACAGCGACGGGCTGCTGCCGCACATCACGACGATCAACTCGGCCCGTGACATGGATCTGATCCGCGGGGTGCTGGGCGACAAGACCTTGAACTACCTCGGCTACTCGTACGGCACGTTCCTCGGCGCGACCTACGCGAAGCTGTTCCCCGAGCGGGCCCAGCGGCTGGTGCTCGACGGGGCGATTGACCCGGCCGTCCCCGGGCTGGACGTCGGCACCACGCAGGCGGTCGGCTTCGAATCAGCGCTGCGCGCGTACCTCTCCGGATGCCTCTCCGGCGCGGACTGCCCGTTCAACGGCTCGGTGGACGAGGCTATCGCCGACGTCCAGGCGCTGCTCGCCACGGTCGCCCGCACGCCGATCGAGAACGGCGACGGGCGGATGCTGACCGTCGACACGATGATCACCGGCATCATCACCGCGATGTACAGCGAGCAGAGCTGGCCGTACCTCACCCAGGGGTTCACCGCCGTGCTGCAGGGCGATCCGTCGGTGCTGTTCGCGCTGGCCGACAGCTACAACGGCCGTGAACCCGACGGCACCTACGCCGACAACTCCGCCGAGGCGTTCCGGGCGTACAACTGCATGGACTACCCCGTCGAGGACGACCCCACAGCGGAAGCCGCGGCGATCGCGAAGATCGAGAAGCTCGCCCCGACGTTCGCCCCGTACTGGCAGGGCCCCGACCCGTGCGAGGTGTGGCCGTACCCACCGGTCGGCGTGCGCGAGCCGATCGCCGCGTCCGGCTCCGGCCCGATCGTCGTGGTCGGCACCACGAACGACCCCGCGACCCCCTACGAGTGGTCGCAGTCGCTCGCGCAGCAGCTCGAGAATGGAGTGCTCGTCACCCGGGTGGGCGAGGGTCACACGGGCTACAACAAGGGCAGCAGCTGCGTCGATGATGCGGTCGAGGCCTTCCTCATCGACGGGACGATTCCCGACGACGGGCTGCGCTGCGAGTGACGCGCGAACGGGGCCTGCTCGGTTTCGCGCGCACCGGATCGTCGTAGTAGGATCTTTGCTTGTGCCGCAGTCCGCTGCGCACGCCACCTTAGCTCAGTGGTAGAGCATCCCACTCGTAATGGGAAGGCCGTCAGTTCGATCCTGACAGGTGGCTCGAGAAAGGCCCGGGACGCACAGCATCCCGGGCCTTCGATCGTCTCGGCGGCGCTCCGATCAGATGATCGAGCGGCCCTCGGCCTTGGCCTTCTTCGCCTCCTTGGCGAACGCACGGACGATGACGGTGAGCACTCCGGCCACGACCACGGGCCACATCAGCACGTAGCCGGTCAGAGCGATGGTGGACAGTTCCATGTCAGTTCCTCTCGTTCTCAGCGGACAGCGACTCGGTATCGGTCAACCGCATCAGTTCGGCGTTGAGCTCGCCGGTGTCGACCGAGTCGAAGTCGCCGGTGCGGTGCTTGATCAGCTCGAAGTCGAAGTCCTCCTTCTTGCTGGGCAGAGTGAGGGCGACGCAGACGATCGTCGACACCGCGTACGCGACGAGGGAGCCCGACAGCACCGGGTAGGTGTGCAGGAATCCGATCGCGAAGGGCGCGGATGCCAGGGTCGCGACCGCTCCGATGATGAGCGCCACGCGCTTTCCGAAGAAGCCGAACGCCATCAGCCCCAGCACGACGCCGATGCCGATCGTCGAGATGACGTCTGAGACGACGCCGATCGGACCGTTCAGGTCGACCCACTCGAAGCGCACCGGCAGGAACGCGGCCAGTGCGACGACCACCGACACCGAGAACGCGAGGTTGGTGACGCGGTTCCAGTAGAAGCTCGCGATCACGGGGAACACCAGAGCGCCCCACAGCGCGCCGACGAACACCAGCAGGTCGAGGATGTTCAACCTGCTGCCGGCGAAGTACAGGCCGGCGACCATCGCGACGACCATCGTGATGCGGCCGACGAGCACCATCGTGCGTGGGTTCGCGTTCTTCTTGCCGGCGATGTTCTGCCCGTAGACGTCAGCCATGATGATCGATGACAGGGCCGTCAGGTCGGCATCCGCCGTCGACGACAGCGAGCCGATGATCATCACGAAGAACACGCACAGCAGCAGCGGCGACAGGTAGGTCGCAGCCATCTGCGGGATCAGGTTGTTCACGTCGCCGCCCGTAGGGGTGACGCCCGCGTACAGGGCGATCACGCCCAGCATCCCGATGCCGATGATCGTCGCGCCGTACCCGAAGGTCGCGGTGATGAAGGTCTTCTTGATGAGGTCTTCACGCACGGCGAACAGGCGCTGCGCGATGGTCTGGTTTCCGATCGCGTAGGCGAGCACGGCGGCGATGTACGGGGCGCCCTGGTTGAAGAACGCGTCGGACGAGAAGAAGTCCGCCTGCTGCGGGGTGAGGTTCGACGCCCCCGTCTCGAACAGGCTCGGGCCGCCGGCGGCGAAGAAGATCACCGGGATGATCACGATCACCGCGCCGAGCATGGCCACCACCTGCGCGAAGTCGGTGAGCACCGACGCGCGGAACCCCGACCACAGCGTGTAGAGCAGCACACCCGCGCCGATGGCGAGGATGCCCTGGCTGAAGCTGAACGGCGAGAGCATCGAGATCAGCGCGCCACCGGCGATGAGGTTCGAGGTGAGGCTGATGATGCTGCCGAGGACGTTGGATCCGGCGAGCATCAGCTGGCTGGAGCGGCCGTGCCGGGCGAACATCACCTCGGCGATCGTGTGCGCCTTGGGCGCCACCTGGCGGATGCGCCTGCCGAAGGGGTAGATGAGCAGGATCATCAACGCGCCCCACAGTCCGTAGTGGATGGGGCCGGAGATGCCGTAGGTGTAGCCGGATGTGGCCGAGGCGTACATCGACGACGCCCAGATCCAGGTGGCGGTCATGGATGCGGCTGAGATGCCGAACCCGATCTTGCCGCCGCCGGTCATGTAGCCGTCGGCGTTCTCGGTGCGCTTGCGAATGCGCAGCGACATGTACAGGCTGCCACCGAAGAACAGCAGCATGAGCAGGACCACGATGGGTCCAGCGAGTGTTTGCAGGTTTTCCACGTTTCTCTCTCTGGTCGAAGGGCCGGCGGCGCTGCCGGTGGGCGGGACGAGAGAGCACTAACGGGACGGGAGTGTGGCCTTGAGAGGGCCGGTGAGCAGACAGATGGACGGTTCGGGGGCGAAACGGATTCTGGGCGGCATACGCTTCCTTCTCACGGTGAGCACGCGCGCGGATGTCGCCTCCGCCGAGAAGCGACGCGTGCGTGCGCGGAAGGCCGAAGCCTCCGCGCGAGCCGGAGAGAACGGGCGCTGCTCACGACGCAGGCGGTTCGTCGTGGCGCGCCCAGGGGCGGACCTCTGGTCCTCATCGGGGCGGACGCTCGTGACCGGGCGGCAGCGCTGCGAGCATGTCCGGCCCGCCTCTCCACGGTAGCAACAGGGCGGGGCAAGTCAAATGCGGGCCGGACGGCGTCGCGCCGGAGCCACCGTCGATCCCCTCCGACGCGTACGCTCGGTGCATGACCAGGGCTCTTCTCATCGTCGACGTGCAGAACGACTTCACCGAGCACGGCGCCCTCGCCGTGGCCGGCGGTGATGCCGTGGCGTCGGGAGTGTCGGCGCTGCTGGCAGGCCACGCCGCCGACTACGGCGTCATCATCGCGTCGCGCGACTGGCACGAACCCGACAGCGACAACGGCGGCCACATCTCGGGGCAGCCGGACTACGTCGACACCCGGCCCGCGCACTGCATCGCGGATACGGAGGGCGCGGCCTACGACCCGCTGCTCGACACGACGGCGATCACGCACCATGTGCGCAAGGGGCAGGGCATCCCGGCCTATTCGATGTTCGAGGGCGTCACCGACGGCGGGGAGCGGACGGCCGAGATCCTCGCCGCGCACGGCGTGACCGATGCCGACGTGGTCGGCATCGCCACCGACCACTGCGTGCGAGCTTCCGCGCTGGACGCGATCGCACACGGCATCCGGATACGCGTGCTCACAGACCTCGTCGCGGGTGTCGCCGAGGAGTCCAGCGCGGCGGCGCTCGCCGAGCTCGCACACGCCGGAGCAGAACTCTCCGGCGCCGGGCGATGACCGGCCGCTGCGCTCTGCTGCTGCGGGCGGTGAACGTTTCAGGGACCAACCGAGTGCCGATGGCCGAGCTGAGGTCGCTGCTGTCGGAGCGAGGCGGCCTGCAGAACGTGTCGACCTACATCGCCAGCGGCAACATCATCTGCGACGCACCGCACGATCTCGCGAGCGCATGCGCAGACGTGCGGGCACTCGTCGCCGACGAGTTCGGCGTCGACACTCCGGTGATCGCACGGACCCACGCGGATCTCGCACGTGTCGAGCGCGCTGATCCGTTCGGGGACGCGGGGCTCGACAAGATGGTGCACGTGATGTTCCTCGAGGGCGAGGCCGCCGCCGGAGCGGTCGATCAGCTCACCGAGCAGGTGCGGCCCGGTGAGCGCATCGCGCTCGTCGGACGCGAACTGTGGATCGACTACGGTCAGGGCGGCGTCGCGTCGACCAAGCTCACCCGAGCGGTGCTCGATCGCGCACTCGGCACAGCGGGCACCGCGCGCAACCGCAAGACCCTGCGCACACTGGTGGAGCTGACCGCGACCACCGCCCGCGCATGACAGAGCCGGGGACGGATGCACCGGCCCCGGCTCTGTGAGCTGGTCTACTCAGCTGTCGACGTCGACCCGGACCACTGCGAGCTCGGCGTCTAGGTCGACCTCGACCTCGACGCGGTCTTCGCCACGCAGCTCGACCTCGTAGGCCGAGCCTGAGCCACTCGTCGACAGCGCGTGGAACGTCGCCTCTGCCGCTCCGGCGTCGTCGGCGGCCGACTGTGCGGCGGTGAGGATGTCGCCGAGCCGGGCCAGGTCGATCACCGGATCGTCGCCGTCGCCGTCATCCGCATCGTCGTCCCCGCGCTCGCGCACGACGCCCTCGGGAGTGACGAAGAGGTCGACCTCGGTGCCGTCGGCCAGGCGGGCGTCGACGTCGTACCCGCCGCGCTCGACCTCGATCGAGGTGATCCCCTCGGCCGAGGCATGCTCGATCGTGGCCTCCGCGGCCGAGCGCAGCGCGGCGGCATCGGCGGGAGCCCACGCCGCGCTGCCGTCGCCGCCGCGGTCGTCGCGGTCGTCGTCACGGCCCTGTGCGGGCCCGCCGTCGCGCGCGTCGTCGTCGTGAGAGCCGGGCGCGTGGATGCCGGGCCGGTCGTCGTCATCGTCGCCCACCGCGGCGCCGATCGCATATGCGCCGCCGCCGAAGGCGAGCAGCGCGACAGCGGCGCCGGCGCCGATCAGGATCGTGCGGGTGCGGCGCCGTCCGCGAGTGGGGTTCTTCGCGTCAGCGCCGGCATCGGCGCCGGAATCGGCGGGAGCGGTCGAGGGGGCGGGGGTCTTCTCGTCGTTGTCCATGTCTCCACTGTGCTCCGCAGGCGGTGAAGCGCTCCTGAAATCACCTGAAGCGACGTTCAGGATTCCGGTGAGCGGGGGAGGGAGAGAGTCATCAGCGCCCCTCCGCCGGCGCCGTCGGATGCGGTGACCGTTCCACCGTGCGCCAGAGCGACCTCCCGCACGATGGCCAGTCCAAGACCGCTGCCGCCGGCATCCCTCGCCCTCGCCTCGTCGAGGCGCACGAAGCGGTCGAAGATGTGCTCGCGTTCGTCGACCGGGATGCCGGCGCCGTCGTCCTCGACCTGCAGCAGCACGCTGTCACCTCGCTCGACGACGCGAAGCGACACCCGCTCACGAGCATGGCGAGCGGCGTTGTCGGCGAGGTTGCGCACCGCGCGCGCGAGCAGCGCGGTATTGCCCACGACGCGGCCGGGGCCGATCCCGCTCGTGTCGACGGTCACCCCCATGCCGCGCAGCCGGTGCGCCTCGGCGAGGGCGATGTCGTCCATGTCGATGGGTGCCACAGGCGCGTCGCGGCCCTCGTCGAGCCGGGCCAGCAGCAGCAGACCCTCGACGAGCTCCTGCATCCGCTCGCCCTCATCGAGCACGACGCGGCTCAGAGCGGCCAGCGAACTCGCCTCGGGATGCGCTGTCGCCAGTTCGGCGTGCTGCCGGATGGTCGCCAGGGGCGAGCGCAGCTCGTGCGACGCGTCGCTGACGAACCGGCGCTGCGTGGTCTGCGACTGCTCCAGACGGTCCAGCATCCGGTTCATCGTCTGGGCGAGCGCGCCCAGCTCGTCGTCCCGCGCGGCATCCACCCGTCGGTCGAGGCCGGCAGCGTCGATGGCATCCACCTGCCGGCGCAGCCGCTCGACCGGAGCGAGGGCGCGGGTCGCGACCACCCACATGACCAGTCCCACGAGGCCCAGCACGAGCGGCACGGCGACGACCAGCAGCACGGCCGACGCCGACACCGCCTCGTCCACGCCCGCCAGCGGTCGGGCCACGGTGAGCGTGCCGCGATCGGTCTCCTCACTCACGGCGAGGTAGGGATCGCCGTCGACCTCGATGCGCTGCGTGTGATCCTCCCGCACGACGGGAAGCGTCCGCGCGTCATCGTCGTTCGCCTCATCCGAACCGACGCCTGCGGTGTCGTCGTCGTCGCGCTCGCCGCCGTAATGATCGCCCGAACCCTGCAGTCGCACGAGAACATCGTCGTCGATGGCATCCACCCGCCCCTGGCCGCGGTCCAGCTGCCCGGAGATCGTGTCGAGGTCCTGCTGCACGGCCGCGGCGACGCTGTCGGTCAGCGTGACGCGCAGCACCTGAACGGCGGCGAACGACCCGGCGATCAAGGCCACGGCGACGATCAGGAGCGCGCCGATGGTGAGGCGGGAGCGGATGGAGCGCAGCGGTGAGGTCATGCCGTGGCATCCCTCCCCGCCAGGCGATAGCCGGCACCGCGGACGGTCTGGATGCTCGCCCGGTCGAAAGGGCGGTCGACTTTCGCGCGCAGGTGCCCGATGTAGACCTCGACGATGTTCGCATCGCCGTCGAAGTCGGCGCCCCACACGTTCGCGATGATCTCGGCTTTGGTGACCACCTCGTCGCGGCGGCGCACCAGGAAGTCGAGCACGGCGAGCTCCCGCGCCGTGAGCGACACCTCGGTCTCGCCGCGGAAGACCCGCCGAGCGGCGGGGTCGAGTCGCAGGTCGCCCGCCTCGAGCACCGCCGGACGCTCGCGGCCGCCGCGGCGCACCAGGGCCCGAAGCCGAGCGACGAGAACCGGGTACGAGAACGGCTTGGTCAGCCAGTCGTCACCGCCGGTGTCGAGTCCCTCGACCTCGTCCCACTCGCCGTCCTTCGCGGTGAGGAAGAGCACGGGCGTCCAATCGCCCTCGGCACGCAGCGCCTGGCACAGCCGGTAGCCGCTCATGCCCGGCATCATGACGTCGAGCACGATCGCGTCGTAGTCGGCGTCACGCGCCTTGGCGAGGCCGTCGACGCCGTGATGTGCGACGTCGACGACCATCCCCTCGGCCTCGAGCCCGCGGCGGATGCCGTCGGCGAGGCGCACTTCGTCGTCGACGAGCAGGATCCGCATGCTCACAGTCTGTCGGCTGGATCCTGAAGCGCAACTGAAGTGAGAGCCGCCGATCAGGCGTGTTGTTCGCGGTGCTTGCCCTCGCCGATCTCCTCGACCACCTTCGCACAGAAGGCAGGCAGGTCATCGGGTGTGCGGCTGGAGACCAGGCCGGCGTCGACGACGACCTCCTCGTCGACCCAGTTCGCGCCCGCGTTTCGCAGGTCGGTGGTCAGGCTGGGGTAGCTGGTGAGGGTGCGACCGTCGACGACGCCCGCCTCGATGAGGATCCACGCGCCGTGGCAGATCACCCCGACCGGCTTGTGCTGCTCGAAGAATGCGCGGGCGAGATCGATGGAGTCGCGGTCCATGCGCAGGTGGTCGGAGTTGACGACGCCGCCGGGCAGCACCAGAGCGTCGAAGTCATCGGCTGACGCTGATGAGGCGGCGAGGTCCACGGTCTGGGTGTGTCCGTTCTTGCCCGTGATCTCGCCGGACTCGGGCGACACCATGGTCGCGGCGGCGCCCGCCTCGGTCACCGCCCGCCACGGCTCGGTCAGCTCGCTGTCTTCGAAGCCGTTCGTCGCGAGGAAGGCGACCTTCGCGTCCGAGATGCTCGTCATGATGCGTCCTTTCGATCGGGGATGGATGACGCCATTCTGCGACGCAGAGGCGCTTCCGGGCAGGGGATGGTCAGGTGCGGTGACGCGTGATACGCGGTTGGGTGCCTACGCTGGAGGGATGTCCGTGCCGTCGCGTCCGCTGCCCGCGACGATCGCCGCTCCCGTCGAGCACGAGCTGGTGATCCGCAAGTCGCGGTTTCTGACGCTCGTCGCGCCGGTGGAGACGCCCGACGCGGCCGATCAGGTGATCGCCGGGGTGAAGAAGCGATATTGGGATGCCGCGCACAACTGCAGTGCGCAGGTCACCGGTCTGCACGGCGATCGCGCCCGGTCGTCGGATGACGGCGAACCGTCGGGCACGGCGGGCATCCCTATGCTCGAGGTCTTGCGACGCCGCGAGCTGACCGACGTCGTCGCCGTGGTGACCCGCTACTTCGGCGGCATCAAGCTGGGCGCCGGCGGGCTCGTGCGCGCGTACTCGTCCGCGGTCTCGGGGGCGCTCGACCTGGCGAGTCTGGTCGACCGGCGGGTGCTGGATCAGGTGGTTCTGACCGCTCCGCATGCGGATGCCGGGCGCTTCGACAACCTGCTGCGCGACTGGACGGCGCGCAGCGGGGCGGTGCTCGGCGAGACCACGTACGCGGCCACGGCGGAGTTCGAGGTGTGGGGGCCGGCCGAGGCCGTGCCGGGTCTGCAGGCCGAGATCGCCGCGCTGTCGGCCGGAGCGGTGGCAGCCGTCGGCACGGGCGTGCAGCGGGTCATCGACGTGCCGCGCTGACCGGACGGCTCTGCGCGCTCGGTGGCAGGTCGGGCGCGCCGCGCACGTCGACGCGCCGCGCGCCACAGGTGGCGCAGCGTACGTACACCACCTCGCCCTGCGAGGTGGGATGCGCGGATTCTGTGGTCCAGCCGTGCTCGTGCACGCCGGCGAGGGTGGGGAGCGGAAGAGTGCGGGAAGCGGTCATGCCTCCACAATGATGTAATGCTGTTATGCATCTCAACCCTTACGGTGAGTACGCGGTACTGCTGGCTGCGTCACTCGCTGACGACTGGCCCGCCGACCGCGCCGGCATCGAGCAGCGCACCCGGGACTTCGGCATGACCATGGCTTTCGAGAAGACGGCCGACGACCACCCGCGCGTGCGCGAGGTCGTCGACGCGTGGTTGAAGGTGGTGGATGCCGAGACACACGAGCATCGCGCGATGATCCTGAACGCGCAGATGGCGGCCGCGGCGGCGTTCCCGCAGCTGACCGATCACGACGGGGAGGGATGGCACCTGCACTATCGTGACGCCGGTCAGAGCCTCCCGGCCGTGCTCGAGGCCGTGATCAGCGTTGGGACAGCGCTGCATCTCGCCGGCCGCGGGATGCACCGGCTCGGTCGCTGCGCAGCATCCCCGTGCCGACGAGTGGTCGTCGACGTCACCCGCAACGGTCGGCAGCGGTACTGCTCGGTGCGCTGCGCCAACCGGGATGCCGTCCGGCGACACCGTGCCCGCAGCGCGTCGCCGTGACAGTGACTCAACCGCGGAGGGCGGCGAGCACGGCATCCGACAGTGGCGGCCACGCCTCCACCGCCCACGGGCCGAAGTCCCGGTCGGCGAGCGCGACGCAGGCCGCCTGCGCCTGCGGATCGACCCAGAGGAACGTGCCGCTCTGCCCGAAGTGGCCGAACGTCGCGGGGGAGTTGGCCGTCGACGTCCAGTGCGGCGTCTTGCCGTCGCGCAGCTCGAAACCCAGCCCCCAGTCGTTCGGCCGCTGCACGCCGTAGCCGGGCAGCACCCCGTCGAGGCCGGGGAACGCGACGGTCGTCGCGAGCGCCAAGGTCTGCGCCGCGAGCAGCGCGGGGCGCTGCAGCTCTGCGGCGAAGCGCGCGAGGTCGCCGGCGGTGGACTCTGCCCCGGCACCGGCCGATCCGATCAGCCTCGTCGACGCCATGCCGAGGGGCGCGAACACGGCCTCGTCGATGTACGTGGCGAAAGGGATCTCGGCGCGCTCCTCGAGCGTCTGCGCGAGCACGTCGAAGCCGCGGTTGGAGTAGATCCGGCGGGTGCCGGGCTCGGCGCGCACCTTGTCTTCCGAGAAGTCGAGCCCGGAGGTGTGGGCGAGCAGGTGCCGCACGGTGGAACCGGGAGGGCCGGCCGGGTCGTCGAGGTCGAAGACGCCCTCCTCGACGGCGATGAGCACGGCGTAGGCGGTGAGGGGTTTGGTGACGGAAGCCAGGCGGTAGACCCGATTGAGCTCGCCGTGCGATGCGAGGACGGAGCCGTCGGCGCCGACGACCACGGCCGCGGCGTTGTCGACCGGCCAGCCGTCGATCAGATCAAGGGCGTCGTCGATGGCGGTCATGCGTCCTCCCGGATGTCGTGCACTGCGCGCGTCCCACGCACGGAGAGCGCGATGGCATCCTCCCACACCGCTTCCGGTCGCCGCCGGTGTGCGCATGCGATGATCTGCATATGAATGCGCGAGTGTCAGCGACGGCCGCGGTGCTCGTCGGCCTCGCCCTCATCCTCTTCCCGCTTCTCGCGCTGGCGGCGAAACTCGTCTTCCCCGGGTGGATGCTGGTGCTGGCTATCTGGAGCAGCTGGATGCTGCTGCCCGGCTACATCGTGCAGATCGTGGTGGCGGCGAACGGCCTGCTTCGCCGGAACGGCGTGCTGCGCAGGGCGGCCGGCGGGTGGCGGGCGATCATCGCCGCGTGGGTCACCTCGATCGGCATCCTCGGCGTCGGCTTCTTCCTCATCGACGGCGGCGACGACGGCCGTGCCGAATCGGCGATGACGGTCGTGCTCGGTCTGACCGGATCGGTGCAGGCGGGGGACGTGTCGATGATCCTCGCCCTGATCTCGGGCTTCCTCTGGCTCGCAGGCTGGGTCTGGCTCGTCGTCGAGTGGATCATTCAGCTGGTGCTCGCTCGTCAGGTGCGCACGCTCGCCTGACCGCGTCGCCTCGCCACGTGCGCGGCATCCGGTCATATGTGGCGATGGCGTGACAGTTCCGACAGCGCACGTCGCACTTCGCGATCTCCGCGGCGATAGTGGGGATGCTGAAACCGTTGCGCACGAGTTGCATCACACCGTCCCGCTTGGCCGAATCAGGTCGGTGATCGAAATCGAGCACGCGCAGATCAGCAACGCCGCAGTCGATGCACGGATGCTCCCGAAGGTAGTCGGCGACGAACGCCTGAGACGCGAGACGACGAGCATCAGAGCGCAGTCGGATCACGCGGATATGGTGTTCCCGATTCTCTCGGTAGTACTTTCTGGATGACGCCCGGTTGCACTCCCGGCAGACCTCCTGGAGTCCGTCCGGTCGGGCGGACTTCCGGTTGAAATCGGTGAGTGGTTTAGACTCCTGACAGGTGCCGCACCGTTTCTCGGGCGGCATCTGCCCCCGTAGCTCAGAGGCAGAGCAACCGGCTTTTAACCGGTGGGTCGGGATGTCGGAATTCCCCGGGGGCACCATTTCGGCTGTCATTGCAGCGTCCTCTCGTTGCAGACGACGCTAGCCACGGCATCCGACATCTCGACGGGGAGTGCACCATGCGCGCGCGAAGAGGCGCCCGTCGATTCCTCGTCGACGGGCGCCTCTGATCAGCCTGCGGATCCCCACCGGGCTGATCTCACCGCGTCACTCCTGCGCGGTGCCTGTGGGTCACTGGGCCGGCGGCATCAGGACCGAGTCGATCAGGTAGACGGTGGCGTTGGCGGTCTGCACGCCACCGCAGATGACCTTCGCGTCGTTCACCATCCAGTCGTCGCCCGAGCCGGTGACCTCGAGCTCGGCGCCCTGCACCGTCTTGTGCATGCCTTCGATGTCGGCCGGCGCGATCTGGCCGGGCACGACGTGGTAGGTCAGGATCGACGTCAGCGTGGCGGAGTCGGTCTTCAGGCTCTCGATCGTCGCCGGGTCGATCTTGGCGAACGCGTCGTCGACCGGCGCGAACACGGTGAACTCGTCGCCGTTGAGCGTGTCGACGAGGTTCACGTCGGGGTTCAGCTGGCCGCTGACGGCCGAGACGAGCGTGGTCAGCAGCGGGTTGTTCGACGCGGCCGTGGCGACCGGGTCCTGCGACATGCCCTCGACCGAGCCCGCTCCGTCCGGCACCTGCTCGGCGTAGGCCTCACAGCCCGGCCCGACGAGGTTCGCAGCCGGATCCATGGTCTCAGGGGCATCGGACATCTCGGACGTCTCGGCCGGCTTCGGCTCGGACGACTCCATGTCCGACCCGCCTCCCATCGTGCAGCCCGACAGGACGAGGGCGCCGACGAAACCGAGCGAGAGAGCGGCGGTGATCTTCTTCTTGGTGCTGAGCATTTCAACCTCCGGGGTTCCGTGCCGCGGACCTCCCGCGGCGTCGACGGTTGTTCGGAACCCCTCCGAGATCGGATGGGAATCAATCCGAATCGATTTCCCGACCCGAAGAATCCGTGACGGATGGCGGGTGGCGCTCACTCCGGAGAGGAGGGATGAGGCATGCTTGTCGAGATGGTTATCGACGGGGTAGAGGTGCGCGAGGACGGATCGTCCGGCGATCTCGTCGCGGACCTCCTCGTCCGCGTCGCGCACGCCGATCAGCGTGCCTTCGCCGAGCTCTACGATCTGCTCTCGTCGCGCGTGTTCGCGCTCATCCTCAAGGTCGTCGTGAATCGCTCGCAGAGCGAGGAAGTGCTGCAGGAGGTCTTCCTCGAGATCTGGCAATCCGCTTCGAAGTTCGCTCCGAACAGAGGTCAGGGACGCTCCTGGATCTTCACGATCGCGCACCGCCGGGCCGTCGACCGGGTGCGCTCGTCGCAGTCCAGCACCGATCGCGACATGCGCGTCGGCGTTCGCGACCTCGGCGGTGAACGGGACGTGGTGCAGGAGGCGGTCGAATCGAAGCTGGAAGGCGAGCGCGTGGTCGCCGCTCTCGCGGCTTTGCCGGAGGCCCAGCAGGAAGCGCTCATCCTGAGCTACTACGGCGGCTACAGCCAGAGCGAGATCGCGGCACTGACCGGAGTGGCGCTGGGAACGATCAAGACGAGAATGCGGGACGGACTGACGCGATTGCGTGGAGAGATGGGGGTGTCAGCAGCATGAACGAGCGGGAATTCGCGGAGCTTGCAGCCGCACACGCCCTCGGCGCCCTGCCGGACGCCGACGAGCGGCGGTTCGCCGAGGCACTTGCCGAGCATCCCGAGTGGCAGGCCATCGCCGACGATGACCACGACACCGTGGCGATCCTCGTCGACGGACTGACTCCGGTCGCGCCGCCGCCGGCGCTGCGCTCGGCGCTGCTGCAGCAGATCGCCACACTGCCACAGGGAGGGTCGGGTCCGGCACTTCCGGATGCTGCTGCCGGTGCGGACGCGGAAACCCGGGCGACCAGCGCGCCGGCTCCCGCCACCGTGCCCTGGCGGCGCCGGATCTTCGCGCTCGCCGCGGGGCTCGCGCTGATCGTCGGCGCGGGTATCGCGACGACGACGGTGGTCTCGCAGCTGCAGCGACCGGCATCCGTGGTCGCGCTCGACGAGATCCGCTCCGCTCCGGATGCCGAGCAGGCGAAGGTGCGGCTCGACTCCGGCGCCACGGCCACCGCGCACTGGTCGGGCGAGGTGGGCAAGGCCGTGCTCGTGGCATCCGGACTCGACGATCTCGGCGCCGGCAGGAGCTACGAGCTGTGGTTCGTCCGCGGCGACGAGCCGATCGCCGCGGGCGTCTTCGACGCCGACGACGGCACGGCGACGGCGCTGCTCGACCAGCCCATGCACGCCGGTGATGTCATCGCGGTGACGATCGAGCAGGCCGGCGGTTCGCCGTCCGGATTGCCGACGACCGACCCGATCATCGTCATCCCGACGGCCTGAACCCGCCCGGCCGGGCGTACCCTTGACGGATGCCCGAGCAGTTCCACCGCCCAGTCCGCAGGCCGCCCGCGGCTTTCGACAACATCGTCGGCGAGGCCGACCCCGCCGAGCAGTCGCGCGTCGCCCACGCCACCGCATCTGCTCTGCTCGAGCGCGCGCGCAGCGACGAGTCGGGCGCGATCACCGAGCGGCTCCTCGCGTTCGCGGCCGAGAACGGCATCGACGAGATCGCAGAGCTCTGGTCGCACGCGCCCGCCGGCTCACTGCCCGGCACGCTGTGGCGGCTGTACCTGCTGCAGATCGCGATCCGCTCCGACGCGCCGCTGACCGCGCTGCTCTACGAGCGCGGACGCGTCGAACTGCGCACCGCCGACGCGGCGATCGCCGGCGCACCGGCTCCCGCCGATCCGAGCGAGCTGGTCGACCTGGTCGACGCGATCCTGCGGGGAGTGTTCCGGGGCGACTTCGCGGTGGCGCTCGAGCGCGCCGCCGCGTACTGCCGCGTGCAGGCATCCGGTGCGACCCACACGGCAGACGACTACGAGCCGACCGAGCCGCAGCGGGCGAGCGACCTCACCCGCCGGGCGCTGCGGCTGATGACCTATGCCGAGGATCTCACCGCCGCTGCGGCCGCATGGCGGCGCGGCATGCTGACCTGAGCCGACCGGAGCGAGCACGTGCTCGCGAAGCCGGGAGGGCAGAAGAAAAGCCGGACCGCAAGAACGCCTCTCGGCGGAAGGCCGCTCGCAGCGGCAAATATTGGAGCCCGGGGTTATGCGGCCCGGCCTATCAAGTGTAACGCGTCAGCGGCACGGGCATTCCCGTCGCCCTAGGCTGTGCACATGTCCTCGCGCTTCGCTCTCATGATCGCCCCCGCCGATGTCGACGACGACCGCGCGAATTTCGGCGACACGTTCACGCCGATGGATGTCGCCGCACCCGCGCTCAGCGTGGGCGAGCTCAGCACGCAGCGCGGCGACGGCGTGTTCGAGTCGATCGGCGTCGTCGACGGGCACGCGAACGAGGTCGAGGCGCACGTGCAGCGACTCGCGCACTCCGCGCACCTTTGCGACCTCCCCGCGCCGAACCTCGCCCAGTGGCGTCAGGCTGTCGAGGTCGTCGCCGCGCAGGCGCCTGCGGGCGAAGCCGTCGTCAAGCTCATTCTCAGCCGCGGGGTCGAGCACGGGCCGGCCCCGACCGCGTGGGCGACCGTGGGGGCGGCCCCCGACTTCAGCGCCGTGCGACGCCACGGAGTGAAGATCGTCACTCTCGACCGGGGTTACGACCTGGGCGTGCGGGAACGGGCGCCCTGGCTGCTGCTCGGTGCGAAGACACTGTCGTACGCGGTGAACATGGCTGCGCTGCGCGAAGCGAAGCGGCGCGGAGCCGACGACGCGATCTTCGTCACCCGTGACGGGTACGTGCTCGAGGCGCCGACCGCATCGCTGATCATCCGCGCGGGCGGCGAGTTCCTCACGCCGGCACCGGCAGGGGGCATCCTGCACGGAACCACGCAGCTCAGCGTGTTCGAGTACCTGGAGTCCCGCGGATTCCGCACCCGCTACGAGACCCTGTCCGTCTCCGGCCTGACGAAGGCCGATGCGGCCTGGCTGGTGTCGAGCATCCGTCTCGCCGCGCCGATCACCGCCGTCGACGGCGCGACCGTGGCATCCGACCCCGACCTGACCGCCGAGCTGAACGCCTACCTGCTCTCTGCGCGCTGACCGCGTCGTCGGAGATCTCAGTCCGTTAGTGCGCGCGGCGGCATCGGCGGCACGGACACGCCGCCCGCGGTCCGGACGGTCTGATACTTCCGACAAGAGCACGAGGCCCGGGATGCCCGCGGCCGCACTCCCCGGATGTCCGCACCCCTGGAGTTCAGGCGGTCCGGCGCTTCCGATCCGGGATGCCGGGCCTGAGCGCTCGCAGATGCGCGCCGTCGCGGAGCTTCGCGACGATGGCGGCTTCGACGCGCGGCCAGTCGTGCACGATCAACGCGTAATCGAAGCGCAGAGTCTCGTAGCCGCGCGCTGCGGCGGCGGCATCGCGGATCAGATCCTTGTGCCGTTGCGTCTCGCGTTCGTGGTTCTCACGGCCGTCGCATTCGATCAGCAGTCGATCGCCGATGACGATGTCCACTTCGCCGACCCCGGGAACGCTGACCTGAGTCCGCACCCGGATGCCCAGTCGGTGCAGACGCAGTCGAACGATCGACTCGAGCCCGCTGTCAGCATCCGAATGGGCGATGTCCAGCAGCCATCGCGACGAGACGGCGATGTGCCTCCAAAGCCAGGCGATGCCGGCCGGCGAGATCTTCGAGAGCCGGAGCGCTGATTCGTAGGCGGCGAAGAACGTCTCCTCGCTCTCACACTGCGACAGCTGCAGCAGCACGTTGTGCACCGGTGGCAGCTCGCCTGTGATGGCGGCACCGTCATCCCAGTGCACCCGACATGCTGGAGGCTCTCCCGGCGGTGCCTCGGCGGTGCACCCGCCGTGCGGCCCTCCCGCCGTACCCATCCACACGTGATCGTCCGCCCCCTGCAGCACCCAGAGCCCATGCAGTCGCGCAGCTTCAGCGCAGGCGGGAACGCCACCGTGCTCGACGGCGTGACGAAAAGCACTCGGCACGTGCGGCAGGGCATAGACGCCCTGTCGCAGCCGCACGATCTCACCCGCGCGGACAGCGCGGGTGAGCTCCCGCTCGCGCACGCCGAGGAGCATGAGGTCTGAGGTGCGCGCCACAGGACCATGAGTGCCGAGTGCGATGCGTGCAAGCATCCATCGACCATGCCCGGTGCGCCGGCGACCCGGTCGTGCGAATGCCGGGTGATGTGGACAACACGCAGCCGAAAGCGGGGTGTGGAGAGAGGTGGGCCGGTTGGAGATCCCAGACCGGATGCGTACGAACCGGCGTGTCTGTGAGCGACACGCCGGTTCGCGAGCGACTGATCTGATGAGCCCGACTGGCGAGCCAGGCCTCAGCGACTACCCGAAGCGGCCCGACACGTAGTCCTCGGTGGCCTGCACGGCCGGAGTGGTGAAGATCGTGGCGGTGTCGTCGAACTCGATCAGCTTGCCGGGCTTGCCGGTGCCCGCGATGTTGAAGAACGCCGTCTTGTCCGACACGCGGCTCGCCTGCTGCATGTTGTGGGTCACGATCACGATCGTGTACTCGTTCTTCAGGTCCTGGATGAGCTCCTCGATCGCGAAGGTCGAGATGGGGTCGAGGGCCGAGCACGGCTCGTCCATCAGCAGCACCTCGGGCGACACGGCGATCGCGCGGGCGATGCACAGACGCTGCTGCTGCCCCCCAGAGAGCCCGGAGCCCGGCTTGTCGAGGCGATCCTTGACCTCGTTCCACAGGTTCGCGCCCATCAGCGACTCCTCGACCAGGTCATCCTGATCGCTCTTCGACATCTTGCCGTTGTTCAGCTTCACCCCGGCGAGCACGTTCTCCTTGATCGACATCGTCGGGAACGGGTTCGGACGCTGGAACACCATGCCCACCTGCCGGCGCACGAGCACCGGGTCGACGCCCGCGCCATACAGGTCCTTGCCGTCGAGCAGCACCTCGCCCTCGACGCGGGCACCGGGGATGACCTCGTGCATACGGTTCAGCGTGCGCAGGAACGTGGACTTGCCGCAGCCCGACGGGCCGATGAACGCGGTCACGCTGCGCGGCTGGATCTCGAGGGAGACGCCCTCGACGGCGAGGAAGTCGCCGTAGTAGACGTTGAGGTCGTTGACTTCGATGCTCTTGGACATGTCGGGTTCCTTCAGGTTCGGGTGCGGCTCAGCGGCCGGCGGTCTTCGGGGCGAACCACTTGGCGATCAGACGCGCGAGCAGGTTCAGCAGCATGACGATGAGGATCAGGGTGAGCGCACCGGCCCAGGCGCGCGCGACCGACGCGTCGGCCGCGGTGCCCTGGTTCATGTAGGAGTTGTAGACGAAGACCGGCAGCGTCATCATCTGACCGCTCACGAGGTTCGTGTTGAGGCTGGCGGTGAATCCCGCCGTGAGCAGCAGCGGCGCGGTCTCGCCGATGACACGGGAGATCGCGAGCATCACCGAGGTCGTGATTCCCGCGATCGAGGTGGGCAGCACGATCTTCAGGATCGTCAGCCACTTGGGCACGCCCAGCGCGTACGACGCCTCCCGCAGCTCGTTCGGCACGATCCGCAGCAGCTCCTCGCTGCCGCGGACCACCACCGGAACCATCAGCACCGCCAGGGCGAGCGCGCCCATCAGCCCCATCGAGATGCCCGGCCGCACGACCAGGGCGAAGACAGAGTAGATGAACAGACCGGCGACGATCGACGGGATGCCCGTCATCACGTCGACGAGGAAGGTGATGCCCTTGGCGATGCGGCCCCGGCCGTATTCGACGAGATAGATCGACGTCATCAGGCCCACCGGCACGGCGATCAGCGTGGCGGTGAGGGTGACGAGCACCGTGCCCCAGATGGCGTGCACGATGCCGCCGCCCTCGCCGACGACGTTGCGCATCGAATAGCTGAAGAACTCGGCGTCGAATCGGCTGACGCCGTTGGCGACGACCGTCCACAGCAGCGAGATCAGCGGCAGCAGCGCGACGACGAACGCGGAGGTGACGAGCGCCGTCATCAGCCGGTCGACGGCCTTGCGGCGGCTCTCGGCGATCGACGAGACGACCGTGATGAGGACCATGTAGATCAGCACGCCGACGACGGTGGCGCCGGCGATGTTGAAGTCCGCCGGGTCGGCGCCGATGGCGCCGAGGGCGAAGACCGTGAACGCGGTGGCGAGGGATGCCCCGAGCAGAGCCCACGGCGCCCACGAGGCGAGCCGGCCGGCGGTGAGCGAGGAGGAGGCTCGTGCGGTGCTGAGCGTGGTCATGTCAGGTCGCTCCAGAGACGTGGTCATGTCAGTTCGCTCCGGAGAACTCGGCGCGACGGGCCACGATCCAGCGGGCCAGCGCGTTGACCGCGAAGGTCACGACGAACAGCACGAGGCCGGTGGCGATGAGGGTGTTGACACCCGTGTCGTGGGCCTCGGGGAACGCGAGTGCGATGTTCGCGGGGATCGGCGTCGGGTTGGTGGCGGTGAGCACGAGGAAGCTGTACACCGCTGCGGGCGAGAGCACCATGGTCACGGCCATCGTCTCGCCGAGCGCACGCCCCAGCGCGAGCATGATGGCGGAGACCATGCCGCCGCGCGCGAAAGGCAGCACGGCCATGCGCACCATCTCCCAGCGCGTGGCGCCGAGGGCGAGGGCCGCCTCCTCGTGCAGCTTCGGAGTCTGCAGGAAGATCTCGCGGCAGATGGCGGTCATGATCGGGATGACCATGACGGCGAGCACGACCGCCGCGGTCATGATCGTCTTGCCCGTCGACGAGACCTGGCCGCCGAAGATCGGGATCCAGCCGGCGCTGGCGTTGAGCCAGGCGTACACGGGCTGCAGCAGGGGTGCGAGCACCAGCCCGCCCCACAGGCCGAAGACGACGGAGGGCACGGCGGCGAGCAGGTCGATGACGTACCCGAGCACGCCGGCGAGGCGGCGGGGCGCGTAGTGCGAGATGAAGAGGGCGATGCCGATCGCGATAGGCGTCCCCATGAGCAGAGCGAGGAACGAGGCCCACACCGTGCCGAAGGCGAGCGGGCCGACGTACTCCCAGAACGAGCGACCCTCGAGGATGTGGTTGCCACTGGTGTCGGGCGCGAACGCCGGCAGGCTCTGGATGATGAGGAACGCGGCCACCGCGGCGAGCACGACGAGGATGATGATCCCGGCGCCGAGGGCGCTGCCCGAGAACACTCGGTCACCGAGGCGCTGCTTGGCCCTGATCGGGGCAGGCGGGGCCTGCCTGGTCGTCGTGCTCATGGTCTCCGTTTCGGGTCGAAGTTCAGCTGAGGGCCGACCCTCCGGTGCCCCCGCGCCGGATCGGACGCGGGGGCACCGGGATCAGCCGATGGCGATGGGTCAGCCGACCTTGATCGTGTCGATGGCGGCGAGGACCTTCTCGCGCAGGCCGTCGGAGATCGGCGCGCTGCCGGCGTTGTCGGCCGCGGCCTGCTGCCCGTCCTCGCTAGCCACGTACTCGAAGTACGTCTTCACGAGCGCGGCGGTGTTCTCGTCCTCGTACTGCTCGCACGCGATCAGATAGCTGACCAGGGCGATCGGGTAGGCGCCTGCCGGAGCCGCAGCCGGGTCGACGTCGAAGACGAGGTCGGCGTCTCCGCGACCATCCTCGAGCGGCGATGCCTCGACCAGCGCGGCGGCGGCCTCAGCCGAGTAGGCGACGTAGTCGCCCTCGACGCCGACCTTCACCTGGCCGAGCTCCTTGGTCTGCGAGGCGTCGGCGTAGCCGATGGCTCCGTTGCCCGCCTTGATGGCCTGGACGACACCCGAGGTGCCCTGAGCGGCTTCGCCGCCCTGCAACGGCCACACGCCGTCGGCCTCATCGGTCCACACGTCGGGAGCGGTCGCGTTCAGGTAGGCGGTGAAGGTCTCGGTGGTGCCCGAGTCGTCCGAGCGGTGCACGGGCGAGATCGCCAGATCCGGCAGCTCCACGCCCGCGTTCTGCGACGCGATCGCCTCGTCGTTCCAGTTGGTGATCGTGCCGGCGAAGATGCCGGCGATCGTCTTGGCGTCGAGGTTGAGCTCGTCGACCCCCTCGAGGTTGAACGCGACGGCGACGGGCGAGATGTACAGCGGCACCTCGACGATGTTCTCCGACGAGCAGGTCTTGAACCCGTCGCCGAACTCGTCGAGCTTGAACGCGCGGTCGGAGCCGATGAAGTCGCTCGCGCCGGCGATGAAGTTCTCGCGTCCCGTGCCCGAGCCGGTGGGCTCGTAGTTGATGGTGACGCCGCTGTTGGCGGTCTGGAAGGCGGCGACCCAGGCTTCCTGCGCCGAACCCTGCGACGAGGCGCCGGTGGCCTTCAACGTGCCCTCGAGATCGGAGGCGGCGGCCGAGTCGCCGGCGGGGGCTTCGTTCGCGGCGCAGCCGGCGAGTGCGAGGGCGGCGACAGCGCCGACGGCGCTGAGACGAGCGATGCGGGTGATCTTCACTGTGGATCCGTTCGATCGGGGAATGTGTATGGCCCGGTGCAGGGCACACAGTGACGGTAGGAGCCCTGGTTAACGAGACTCTCCCCGAGAGGTGAACGGAAGGTGAACGAGGAGGGGCCAGTCGGACCGCACCCTCGGTGCACGGGATCAGACCTTCGGCTCGTGGGTCTCGATCGAGATGATCCCCGAGCCGGGGTTGGTGGCAGACAGGTGCACGACCGAGAAGGCCGCGGGGTTCAAGGCGCTGGCGCTGTCGATGTAGGAGCCGGGGACGGTCCCGGTGGCGAGGGCGAGTTCTGACAGGATGCCCGGAAGCACCGGCGCGTGGCTGCACAGCACCGTCGCCTTGCGTGAGCGCACCCGTCGCCCGATCACGGAGCGCACGTCTGCAGTGTCGGCGTCCCACGCATCCTGACTGAGCTTCGGCGTCTGCCTGGCTGTCCGGCCCAGCTTGCGCTCCAGGGGAGCGACCGTCTGCGTGCACCGCACCGCGTCGCTGGTGACGATGCGCCGCACGCCGAACGCGCGCAGCGGCCCGATGATCGCCTTCGCCTGCCGCAGGCCCTTGTCGGTGAGGGGCCGAGCGGAATCCACCTCGTGCCAGTCGGATCGCGATACGGCCTTGGCATGCCGCAGGGCGATGATGGGAAAGGTGCGCAGCACACCGTCGTCGACGAGCCGGATGAAGTTATCGAGGATCTCGACATCCACCGGGTAGCTCAGGTGCTTGCGCGCCTTCTTGAGACTCACCCATTCGACGCCCGAGATCTCACCGTTCGGCAGGAACGACGATGCGCGGATGGCGTCGTCGGTGGCCTCCGCCGCCCAGTAGTGCACGACCTTCTGCCGCTTCGGGCGCATCCAGTACTTGCTGACGCCGACCGGCACGCCCAGCGACACCTGGATGCCGGTCTCCTCGCGCACCTCGCGCACGGCGGTCTCGGCGAGCATCTCGCCGGGGTCGACCTTGCCCTTCGGCAGCGTCACATCGCGGTACTTCGTGCGATGGATCAGCAGCACCTTCAGCTTGTCGTCGACCATCCGCCAGACGATCGCCCCCGCCGCGTAGACCGCCGAGTCGCTCATCGGATCGAGCGCTTGCTGCGTCGCCGGCGGCCCTGCACCCTGGCCATCGTCAGATCCTGCAGATCGACCAGGGGCTGTCCGTCGACCTCGGCGACCCGGGTCCACTCACCGCCCTCGCCCAGATGCCAGGAGTTGGTCTGCGGATCCATCGCCCGGTCGAACAGGTCGTGCAGCTCCTGCAGGTGGGCGGGCTCGCGCAGGCGCACCAGCGCCTCGACGCGGCGGTCGAGGTTGCGGTGCATCATGTCGGCGCTGCCGATGTAGACGATCGGTTCTCCGTCGTTGTCGAACATGAACAGCCGGGAGTGCTCCAGGTACCGGCCGAGGATGCTGCGGACGGTGATGTTGTCGCTCACGCCCGGCAGGTCCACCCGCAGGCTGCAGATGCCGCGCACCCAGACATCCACCTTCACCCCGGCCATACTGGCCCGGTACAGGCCGTCGATGATCTCCTCATCGACCATCGAGTTGACCTTGATGCGGATGCGGGCGGGCTTGCCCGCCTCGGCGTTCGCACGCTCCGCGTCGATGTGGCGCATCAGCCCTTTGCGCAGGTGACGGGGCGCGACGAGCAGGCGCTTGAACTTCTTCTCGATCGCGTATCCGCTGAGCTCGTTGAACAGCCGGGTGAGGTCCTTGCCGACCTGCGGGTCGGCGGTGAACAGCCCGAAGTCTTCATAGACGCGGCTGGTCTTCGGGTTGTAGTTGCCCGTGCCGATGTGCGAGTAGTGGCGCAGCACGCCCTCCTCCTGACGGATGACGAGCGCGAGCTTGCAGTGCGTCTTCAGCCCGACGAGGCCGTACACCACGTGCACTCCGGCCTTCTCGAGCTTGCGCGCCCAGACGATGTTGTTCGCCTCGTCGAAGCGCGCCTTCACCTCGACCAGGGCGAGCACCTGCTTGCCGGACTCGGCCGCGTCGATCAGCGCCTGCACGATCGGGCTGTCGCCGGAGGTGCGGTACAGCGTCTGCTTGATGGCGAGCACGTGCGGGTCGCGGGCCGCCTGGTCGAGGAAGGCCTGCACGCTCGTCGCGAACGACTCGTAGGGGTGGTGCACGAGCACATCCGCCTTACCGATCGCGCGGAAGATGTCGGGGCGCTCGTTGCTGTCACCCGGCTGGAACGCCACCGCCGTGGTGGGAACGTGCGGCGGATAGCGCAGATCCGGGCGGTCGAGGCGGCCCAGATCGAACAGCCCGCGAAGGTCGAGCGGCCCGGGCAGCCGATAGACCTCCTGATCGGTGATGTCGAGTTCCCTGATCAGCAGCTCGAGAGTCACCTCGTCCATGTCGTCGGTGATCTCGAGACGGATCGGGGGCCCGAACCGGCGCCGCAGCAGCTCGGCCTCGAGCGCCTGGATGAGGTTCTCGCTCTCGTCCTCCTCGATCTCGACGTCCTCGTTGCGGGTGAGGCGGAACGCGTGGTGGTCGAGCACCTCCATACCGGGGAAGAGATCGCCGAGGTGGTTGGCGATGAGCTCTTCGAGCCGGATGAACCGGGTGATCGGGCTCGTGCCGGGCACCTCGACGAAGCGCGGCAGCATGGTGGGCACCTTGAGCCGGGCGAAGTCCTGCCGCCCGGTGCGTGCGTTGCGGATGCGGATCGCGAGGTTCAGCGACAGACCGGAGATGTACGGGAACGGGTGCGCGGGGTCGACGGCGAGAGGCATGAGCACGGGGAAGACCTGTGCCTGGAAGTACTCGCCGAGCGCGCCGCGCTCGGCGTCGGTGAGGTCGTCCCACTCGGTGATCTCGATGCCGGCGTCGGCGAGCGCCGGGCGCACGAGGTCGTTCCACGCGGCGGCATGGCGCAGCTGAAGCGTGTACGCATCGTGGGAGATGTCGGCGAGCACGTCGCTCGGCGAACGGCCGACGTTGGTGGGCACGGCGAGGCCGGTGAGGATGCGGCGCTTGAGGCCGGCGACTCTGACCATGAAGAACTCGTCGAGGTTGCTGGCGAAGATCGCGAGGAAGTTCGCGCGCTCCAGCTCGGGCAGCGACGGATCCTCGGCCAGCTCGAGCACGCGCTGGTTGAAGGCGAGCCAGCTCAGCTCGCGGTCGTGGTAGCGGTGATCGGGGAGCACCGCGTCCGGAGCCTCGTGCGCATCGAAGTCATCGTCTTCGGCATCCCCGAGGCCGGCATCGACAAGGGCGGGTTCCATCATGGGGTACATCCTTGCATCCACCGGCGACGGATGAGTGAACTCAGTTCGCTGCGGTTGCGGGCTCGTCGTGCAGATTGAACCGGTAGCCGACGTTGCGCACGGTGCCGATGACCTGCTCGGCGTCGCCGAGCTTGGCGCGCAGTCGCCGCACGTGCACATCGACGGTGCGGGTGCCGCCGAAGTAGTCGTATCCCCACACGTCGCTCAGCAGCTGCTCGCGCGTGAAGACGCGGGACGGGTGGGTCGCCAGGAAATGCAGCAGCTGGAACTCCTTGTACGTCAGATCCAGCGGCTTCCCGTGCAGCTTGGCGGAGTACGACTGCTCGTCGATCGTGATGCCCGAGGCTTGAACGTGGGCGGGGGCTGCGGCATCCGCCCGCGCGAGCGCGAGCCGCAGCCTCGCGTCGATCTCGGCGGGCCCGGCCGTGCACAGGATCACGTCGTCGAAACCCCAGTCCGACGCGATCGCGCTCAGACCGCCCTCGGTGACCACGAGCAGCACCGGCGCTTCGGCTCCCGCGGTGCGCAGCAGCCGGCAGGCGGTCCTGGCCGCCACGAGGTCGCCGCGCGCGTCGAGGATCACGACGTCGCGCTCGGGCAGATCGAGAAGGCGGGCGGTGTCCAGAGGGTGGCGCCGGATGCTGTGCGGCAGCAGCTCGAGCGCGGGCAGTGCCGGATCCCCTTCGGGAGCAGAGGTGAGTGCCAGCACGAGGACCACGCGTCAATGCTAGTGGCGGGCGCTCCCCGCATGACGGGATGCCGAAGCACGGGATGCCCGCAGGCGAGGCCGTTACGATGTCACCATGTCTGAACCGGCCCTCGCCCCGCGCAGCGCCTTCCGCGGCATGGTCGCGGTCTGGATCGTGTCCCTCGTGGTCGCGGTCGCTCTCGGCTTCATGCTTCCCGAGGAGGACAGGGTCGGCTGGCTGCTGATCGCCTTCGGAGGCATCGTGCTGGTCTCGTTCGCCGTGCAGCTCGCCTACGGTCGCGCCGAGGGCTTCATCGTCCGGGTGGCGGGAAGCGTCGTCGGTGCCCTGATGATCATGGGTGCGGTCTCGGCAGTGTTCGGGATCGCTGCGCTCGCCTCCGCACTCTGACCCTGCCCGCCCCGGCCGTCGGCGTCCGATCAGCCCGCCGAGGGGAGGGGTAGAGTGGTCGGCATGGACCTCGTCGCGCTCGAATTCTTCTACCTCGGCCTGCTGGGGCTGGCGAGCCTCGCGATCGCCTTCGTCTCCGGCGTCGTGCTCGTCAACCTGTTCCGCGGTCAGCGCTGATCCGACGTCGTCGTGATCGAGCTGCCGACCGACCTTCCCGCTGATCTGGCGCCGCTGTCGTGGCTGCTCGGTGTCTGGGAGGGCACCGGCGTGATCGAGTACACCGCGGGCGAGCAGCGCTTCCAGGGTGAGTTCTCGCACCGCGTGAGCTTCAGCCACGACGGCGGTCCGTACCTGAGCTACGCCGCAACCGCGTCGTTCCTCGGTGCCGACGGCACCGTCGAGCCCGTCGCCCTGCTCGCCGAGACCGGCTACTGGCGCCTTGCTCGCCCGCGCACCGATGCCGATCCGGGGCCTGCCCTGCTTCCGCCCACTGCTGAGCCGACGCCGCGGACGGTCGATGACGTCGAGGCGCTGCGCACCGATGACGGGTTCCCGCTCGAGGTCTCGGTGACGCACTCCGACGGGACGCTCGAGCTGTACCTGGGCCGCATCGACGGTCCTCGCATCGACATCGCGACGGATGCCGTGGTGCGCCCGGCCGGAGCGAAGCCGTATTCGGCGGCCACCCGCATGTACGGGCTGGTCGACGGTCATCTGCTCTGGGCGTGGGACATCACCGCCCTCGGCGAGAAGCTGAAGTCGCACGCGTCCGCCCGGCTGGGGAAGGTCTGACATGGCGTCGTTCGACGGCATCGCCGGCGCGGTGCGCGAGGGCGATCTGATCGCGCACTTCGGCAACCCGCTCGTCGAGCAGCGCCGCCTGGCATCCGGTGAGGCGCTCGCGCCACTCACTGACCGCGAGCTCATCGAGGTGTCCGGCGTCGACCGGCTGACCTGGCTCGACTCGATCACCTCGCAGGCGGTGGCAGGGCTCCGCGCCGGCGACAGCACGGAGCTGCTCGTGCTCGACCCGCAGGGCCGGGTCGAGCACGCAGCGGGCGTGTTCGAGGACGGCGCGTCGGTCTGGCTGATCGCCGACGAGGCGGATGCCGCGAAGCTGGCCGCCTGGCTGCAGCGGATGGTGTTCCGCTCGCGGGTCACGGTCACGCTGCGCCCGGACGCGGCGCTGGTCGGGTTCTTCGCCGGCGGCACCGCCGAGGCGCGCATCAGGGCATCCGCTCCGAACGGCGTTCCCCTGATCTGGCGCGATCCGTGGGCGCATGTGCAGCCGGGCGGGCACCAGTACGCCGCCGAGGCCGTGCATCCCGCCGCGGACTACGCGTGGACCGTCGCCGTCGTCGATGACGCCGCCGCGCTCGCCGGACCGTTCGCCGGCGCGCTCGCCGCCGAGGCGCTGCGCATCGCGGCCTGGCGGCCGCGCTGGGCCCGTGAGGTCGACGACCGCACCATCCCGCACGAGGCCGACTGGATCCGCAGCGCCGTGCACCTGAGCAAGGGCTGCTATCGCGGGCAGGAGACGGTCGCGAAGGTGCACAATCTGGGGCATCCGCCACGCCGCCTGGCCGCGCTCCTGCTCGACGGCAGCGATGTCGTGATGCCGTCGCCGGGCGATGCCGTGCTGGCGGGGGATGCTGAGGTGGGCCACATCACGTCCGTCGCGATGCACCACGAGGACGGCCTGATCGCCCTGGCGATGCTGTCACGTCGGGCGCCGGTGGGTGAGCTGGTCGTGCGCACGGACGAGACCCGGATCGCCGCCGCGCAGCAGGTGATCGTGCCCGCCGACGCGGGCGCCACTGCCGACGTGCCGCGTCTCACGCGGCTGTCCCGTCGGCCCGCCGGCGAGGACCCTCGCCGCGCACGCTGAGTCGCGCAGGCTCACGGCGCCGGAGCCACGCTCGCCCAGGGCACGGTCAGCTCGCCCAGTCGCCAGCGCCGGCGGTCGCCCCGGATCGGGACGCCCTGTGCCCTGAGCGCCGAGACCACGGCGAGCCACCGCTGCACCGGACCGAAGGTCGACAGCGCAGCCGCGCGCTCCCACTCGCGATCGACCGCGGCGAGCAGATCGTGGACCCGCTCGCCCGGCACGTTGCGATGGATGAGCGCCTTCGGCAGGCGCTCCGCGACGATCCCGGGATGCTCGAGCCCGGTCAGCCGCAGCGAGATCGTCAAGGCCACCGGCTCGCCGACGCCCGTCACGTCGACCCAGCTCGCGACGCGGCCGATCTCGTCGCAGGTGCCCTCGATGAGCATCCCGTGCGGAGCGAGCCGGGCGGCGACCCGCCGCCACGCGTCGGCGACATCCGCCTCGTCGTACTGGCGCAGAACGTTCATCGCCCTGATGACGGCGGGACGCCGACCGTCGGGCACCGGCACCTCGAAGCCGCCGCGCGCGAACGAGACGGGCAGGTCGGCGGCGAAGGGCGTGCGGGCGGCCCGCACGTCGTCCAGCTGACGGCGCGCAGTCGCCACGCGCTCCGGATCCAGCTCGAGGCCGAGGACCACGGCATCCGGCCTGACCCGGAGCAGCCTGGTCGCGAGCTCGAACGCGGTCACTCCGCTGGCCCCGTATCCGAGATCGATGACGAGCGGGTCGGATGCCTTCCGGAACGCCTCCGACGCGGCGATCCACCGGTCGTTTCGCCGCAGCCGATTCGTCCCCGTCGTCCCTCGTGTCGGGTTCCCGAGAGGCGCGCTCATACTCCTATCCTCCACTACCCACTTCCACGTCGCTCGCACTCCACACGTGCAGTCGAGGGCGGAGTGATGTTCCCGGAGCGAGCATCGGGGAGGGACCCGCGAGGCGGGAGGGGCACCCGTTCTGCGAGCGAGGGGAACGTCACGCAGCCCGCCCCCGCAAGCAGAAAAGATAGGCTGACACCATGACCCGCACTCTGATTCTTCTGCGTCACGGCCAGAGCGAATGGAACCAGCTCAACCTCTTCACGGGATGGGTGGATGTCCGCCTGACCGATCAGGGCAAGGATGAGGCACGCCGCGGCGGCGAGCTGCTGGCCGAGTCGGGCCTGCTGCCCGACGTGCTGCACACGTCGCTGCTGAGCCGTGCGATCCAGACCGCGAACATCGCGCTCGACGCGGCCGACCGCCTGTGGATCCCGGTGACCCGGTCGTGGCGTCTCAACGAGCGCCACTACGGTGCGCTGCAGGGCAAGGACAAGGCTCAGACGCTCGAGGAGTTCGGGCCCGAGCAGTTCCAGCTGTGGCGCCGGTCGTTCGACGTGCCGCCGCCCGTGCTGGCCGACGACAGCGAGTTCAGCCAGGTGGGCGACGCGCGCTACGCGGACATCGACGGCGAGGTTCCGCGTACCGAGTCGCTCAAGCTCGTCATCGACCGCCTGCTGCCGTACTGGAACGACGCGATCGTCCCCGACCTCGACGCGGGCAAGACTGTTCTCGTCACCGCGCACGGCAACTCGCTGCGCGGCCTGGTCAAGCACCTCGACGGCATCAGCGACGACGACATCGCCGAGCTGAACATCCCCACGGGCATCCCGCTGGTGTACGAGCTCGACGAGAACAATGTGCCCACCGGCCCGAGCCGCTACCTCGACCCCGAGGCCGCCGCCGCCGGCGCCGCAGCGGTCGCCGCGCAGGGCAAGAAGTAAGCCCGCCGGCACCTCACTTCACGCCGAGACCCCTGGCAGCAGCCAGGGGTCTCGGCGATTACCCGGGGGGCTCGGCATCCCTGCGCGGGTGCTCAGGCTCCCGGGGCCGGTGTGCCCTGATCGGTGGGGAGGGCGCCCTGCGCCTCGGCGGCCAGCGCGATGTCCTCCTCCTGCACGGCCCAGTCGCCGGTCGCGAGGTAGACGACCTTCTTCGCGACGGCGACCGCGTGGTCGGCGAAGCGCTCGTGGTAGCGGCTGGCGAGTGTCGCGTCGACGGTCGCGGTCGCCTCACCCTTCCAGTTGTCGCTGAGCACCTTCTCGAACACGCTCGCGTGCAGCTCGTCGACGTCGTCGTCGGCATTGCGGATCTCGTCTGCGAAGCGCAGGTCCTGCGTGCGCAGCAGGTCGGCGAGGGTGCCGGCGATCTGCACGTCGAGCTCTCCCATGCGGCGGAAGGTGCCCTTCAGGCCCTTCGGAACGGCGCGCTCGGGGAAGCGCAGGCGCGCGAGCTGTGCGATGTGCTCGGCCATGTCGCCCATGCGCTCCAGCGACGCGCTCACTCGCAGCGCGGTGATCACGATGCGCAGATCGCGGGCGACCGGCTGCTGGCGTGCGAGGATCTCGATCGCCTGCTCGTCGAGCGCGACGGCCAGCTCATCGATCTTCGCGTCGTCGGCGATCACCTCCTCGGCCAGGGCGACGTCGCTCTCGGCGAATGCGGTGGTGGCCTTCCGGATCGCGACCGTGACCAGGTCGGCGATCTCGGCGAGCTGCGACTGCAGCTCCTCGAGGGACTGGTGGAACACTTCGCGCATGTCGGCGCAACCTTTCGTCGGGGGTTCGGCACGGCATGCCGGGGCACGCGCTCGCGCGGCCGGAACGATTGTCCGGGTCGAAGGTTAACGAACGGTGCCGGGAACGTGAATACTAGTCTCCCCGCCGCATGACCACGCGGTGTACGTCCGGTGACCGACGCGGCGACCTCTACTCTGGGAGGCATGGATTCCGCTCAGCTGGCGCTGTTCTCCCTCGCCGTCGGCGCGCTGATCGGAGCGGGTGCCGTGCTGCTGGTGAGCTGGGCGTATCGCATGCGCGCGCTCGCTCTGCAGGAGACCTCCTCGGCGGTGCCCGCAGGCATCTCAGACGTGCTGGCTGGCATGGATGACGCCGCCTGCGTGCTCGACGCCTCCGGCCTCGTGGTCGCCACGTCGAACGCCGCGGCGCGCTTCAGCATCCGCGAGGGATCGATACTCGAGAACGGCGAGCTGCGGCGGCTCGTGCGCGGCGTGCGCGACAGCGGCGCCGACGCGACCGAGACGATGCGATTCACCGGCGGTGCGTCGCTGGATCCGCGCCTGGTCTCGGCACGGGCGAGTTCGGTCGGTCCGCAGCTCACGCTGCTGATCATCCGGGATGTCACCGAGCGCGAGCGCCTCGATCAGATGCGCACCGATTTCGTGTCGAACACCAGTCACGAGCTGAAGACGCCGGTCGCATCGGTCAGCCTGCTCGCCGAGGCGATCGAATCGGCCGCCGACGACGCCGAGCAGGTGCGCATCTTCGCCGCACGGATCTCGGCCGAGGCATCCCGTCTCGGACAGCTCACCGGTCGCATCCTGAGCCTGTCGCGCCTGCAGGCGGCGGAGAGCCTGTCGCAGGTCGAGCCCGTCGCGATCGACGAGGTCGTGGCGGCGTCGATCGAGGCGCATTCGGTGCAGGCGGATTCCGCCGGTGTCGCGCTGAGCCGCGGTGGTGAGCGCGGGGCGTGGGTGCGCGGCGATGCGCAGGTGCTGATCGAGGCGGTCGGCAACCTCATCGCCAACGCGATCGTCTACTCGCCGCGCGGGTCGCGCGTGGGCGTGGGCGTGAAGGTCGACGGGGATGTCGTCGAGATCGCGGTGACGGATCAGGGCATCGGGATCCCGGATGCCGATCTCGAGCGCATCTTCGAGCGCTTCTACCGCGCCGATGAGGCGCGTTCGCGTCGCACCGGAGGCACCGGGCTCGGACTGTCGATCGTCAAGCACGCGACTCAGCGGCACGGTGGCGAGGTGCGCGTGTGGTCGCGTCCCGGCCGGGGCTCGACGTTCACGATGCGCCTGCCGCTCGCGAGCGCACCAGTCAGCATGGCCGACACGAAGTCCAAGCGGAAGACCAAGAAGAAGCGCGTGGACGGGGATGCCCGCACGCGCGACCCCCGGAACGGAGAGTTCGCATGACCCGCATCCTGCTCGTCGAGGATGAGCCCGATCTGGCCGACCCCCTCGCCTACCTGCTGCGGCGCGAGGGCTACGAGGTGGAGATCTGCGAAGACGGACCGGGGGCGCTGGCGGCCTTCCGCGAGCGCAGCGCCGACATCATCCTGCTCGATCTCATGCTTCCCGGCATGGCCGGCACCGAGGTGTGCCGTCGGGTGCGGCAGACCTCGAGCGTGCCGATCATCATGCTGACCGCGAAGGACTCCGAGGTCGACATCGTCGTGGGGCTGGAGCTCGGGGCAGACGACTACATCACGAAGCCGTACTCGTCACGCGAGCTGCTGGCGCGCATGCGCGCCGTGCTGCGTCGTGCGGTGCAGGCGGACGCCGAGCTCGACGAGCGCGTGCTGGAGGGCGGCCGGGTCACGCTCGACATCGACCGGCACACGGTCGCCGTCGACGGATCCGAGATCAACATGCCGCTGAAGGAGTTCGAGCTGCTCGAGGTGCTCATGCGCAACGCGGGACGGGTGCTCACGCGCGGGCAGCTGATCGATCGCGTCTGGGGCAGCGACTACTTCGGCGATACGAAGACCCTCGACGTGCACATCAAGCGCATCCGGTCGCGCATCGAGCAGAGCCCGAGCGAGCCGGTCATGCTCGTCACCGTGCGTGGGCTCGGCTACCGCTTCGAAGGCTGATCGATCGCGGGATGCAGAAGAGGCCGGTTCCGCAGGGAACCGGCCTCTTCGCTGTCGCGGCTGTCGTCGCGGGAGTCAGGAGGCGCTGTCCGTGGCCTTCGCCGACGGAACGAGGTCGGCGTACTGGTCGAGCGAGCCGTCGAGCACGGGCACCTGCGCGGGAATCGCCTCCCCGTCGCCGGAGACGATGAGCACCTCGACGGTCGCACCGGGCTTGACGCCGAGGTTCTCGATGCGCAGCGGCATCTTGTCGGCGCCGAGGCTGACGCGATCCTCGCTGGGCACACGCAGCGTCAGCTGCTCGCCCGCGACGTCGATGTCGACTGTGCTGCTCTTCGAGCCCTCGTTGATGAACGCGCCGACGAGGTTGCCCACTTCGCCGTCTTCCGTGGTGACCACGAAGACGTTGCGCGCGACGACATCGCCGCCGGTCTCGTCGAAAGGAACGCCATCGGATGCCGGGTAGGGGTTCGTCGTCGCCTGGTGCGTGATGAAGGTGCATCCCGTCGTGCCGAGCGCGAGCGCCGAGCCCAGGGCGATGACGGCGATGAGACGCGGAGCGATGGACGCAGCAGAGCGCGAGTTCACGGATCCTCCTGAGGTGCGACGGGTGTCCTGCACCAGTGTAGTGGGTCTGTCGTGCGCGGCGAGGACAGATGCGCTCGCGGGGAGGTCGGCGCGTACCTTACTGCATAACGGCTGTGGTATCCTGGAGATTGCCGAAAGGACACGTTTTTATGCTTTTTGAGGTTGGCGAAACCGTCGTCTATCCGCACCACGGAGCCGCGACGATCATCGAGGTCAAGGACCGCGTGATCAAGGGGGAGACCAAGAAGTACCTGAAGCTCAACGTCACGCAGGGTGATCTCATCATCGAGGTTCCTGCCGAGAATGTCGACCTGGTCGGCGTTCGCGACGTGATCGGCAAGGAGGGTCTCGAGAACGTCTTCGAGGTGCTGCGCGCCCCGTTCACGGAAGAGCCCACCAACTGGTCGCGCCGCTACAAGGCGAACCTGGAGAAGCTCGCCTCCGGCGATGTGATCAAGGTGAGCGAGGTCGTGCGCGACCTGTGGCGCCGCGATCAGGATCGCGGTCTCTCCGCGGGTGAGAAGCGCATGCTCGCCAAGGCCCGTCAGATCCTCGTGTCGGAGCTCGCTCTGGCCGAGAAGGTCGACGAGGACAAGGCCGGCGCTCTGCTCGACGAGGTGCTCGCCTCCTGACGAGCGCGCAGACGACTGACTGCGAAGAGGGCGGATGCTGCGGCATCCGCCCTCTTCGCATGCCGCAGGGCCGCGATAGCGTGAGAGGGTGACTGCGCTTCCCACCCCCACCACAGCGATCATCGTCGTCGCCGCCGGCTCCGGTACGCGACTCGGTGCCGGAGTGCCCAAAGCGCTCGTCGACCTCGACGGCCGCACCGTGCTGCGTCACGCGCTGGACCGTGTGTTCGCCGCCGCCCCGATGCAGGTCGTCGTGGTGGCGCCCGCGGGGTGGGAGACGCAGGTGGATGCCGAGATCGCCGCGTCGGCCGGAGAACGCCGTCACCTCACGACGGTCGTGACCGGAGGGGCGACCCGCCAGGCGTCGGTCGCCGCGGGGCTGGATGCCCTGCACGACGAGGTGTGCGTCGTGCTCGTTCACGACGCGGCGCGCGCTCTCACCCCGGCGTCGCAGCTCGACGCCGTGGCGGCAGGGGTGACGGAGGCCGGCGTGATCCCCGCGCTCGCCGTCGTCGACACGCTCAAGAGAGTCGACGGTGACGAGGTCACCGGTCCCGTCGACCGCTCTGCTCTCGCCGCTGCGCAGACGCCCCAGGGTTTTCCCCGCGCACTTCTGCAGGACGCGTATGCCACGGCCCTGGCGGCCGGTGAGGACCACACCGACGATGCCGCCCTGTTCGCCGCGGCGGGGGGCGCCGTGCGTCGCATCCCCGGATCGGAGCGCGCCTTCAAGATCACCACTGCCGGCGATCTCGAGCGCGCACGGCTGCTGCTCGCCGCGAGTGCGGGCGCTCTCGCGCTGCCCCGCATCGGTGTCGGCACGGACGTGCACGCCTTCGGCGGCGACGGGAACCTGTGGCTCGCCGGCCTGGAGTGGCCGGGTGAGCAGCCGCTGTCGGGGCATTCCGACGGGGATGCCGTGGCACACGCCATGGTCGACGCCCTGCTGGGCGCGGCCGGGCTCGGCGACATCGGGCAGCACTTCGGCACCGCCCACCCCGAGTACGCGGGCGCGCATGCCGATGTGTTCCTTGCGCGGACCGCGACGATGCTGGCCGATGCGGGCTTTGCGATCGGCAACGTGTCGGTGCAGTTCCAGGGCAACAGGCCGCGGTTCAGCGCCCGCCGCGGCGAAGCGGAGCAGGTGCTCTCGGCCGCACTGGGAGGCGCCGCGGTCACGGTGTCGGCGACCACGACCGACGGGCTCGGATTCATCGGTCGCGGCGAGGGCATCGCGGTGACCGCGGTCGCGCTCATCCACCGCATCTGACGGGGGAGCCCACGCCCAGGTGCGCGCCGCGCCGCCCCGGTAGTCTTGTGCGGTGACGATCCGCCTGTACGACACTCGCGCGCAGCAGCTGCGCGACTTCGCCCCGCTCGATCCCTCGAATGTGACGATGTACGTCTGCGGACCCACCGTGCAGTCCGGTCCGCATATCGGGCACGTGCGCGCGGCGCTGAGCTTCGACCTGCTGCGTCGCTGGCTCGCACGCCGCTACGAGCGGGTGACGTTCGTGCGCAACGTGACCGACATCGACGACAAGGTGCTCGCCAACGCGACCGAGACCGAGCCGTGGTGGGCGCTGGCGTACCGCATGGAGCAGGAGTTCTCACAGGCGTACAGGGCTGTCGGCATCCTCGCACCGACCTACGAGCCGCGGGCGACCGGGTTCGTCCCGCAGATGCAAGACCTGATCGCGACCCTCATCGAGCGCGGCCACGCATATGCCGCAGCCGACGGCTCGGGCGACGTGTACTTCGACGTGCGCTCCTGGCCGGAGTACGGCTCGCTCACGCATCAGTCCGTGGACGCCATGGAGGCGGCGGCGGACGCCGACCCTCGTGGCAAGCGGAGCCCGCAGGACTTCGCACTGTGGAAGGGCGCGAAGAGCGACGAGCAGCCGGATGCCGTGTGGGGTTCGCCGTGGGGCCGCGGTCGTCCCGGCTGGCACATCGAGTGCTCGGCGATGGCGAAGCGCTACCTGGGTGCCGAGTTCGACATCCACGGCGGCGGCCTCGACCTGCGCTTCCCGCACCACGAGAACGAGCTCGCGCAGTCGACCGCCGCCGGCGACGGCTTCGCGCGGTACTGGCTGCACAACGGACTCGTCATGGTGGGCGGTCAGAAGATGTCGAAGTCGCTGGGCAACTTCACCCTCGCAGTCGACGTTCTCGCAGCCCAGCGGCCGCTGGTCGTGCGCTACGCGCTCGCCGCAGCGCACTACCGCTCGAGCCTCGATCTGACCCCGTCGTCGTTCGAGGAGGCGGATGCCGCGCTCGGACGCATCCGGTCGTTCCTCGAGCGCGCCGCGCGGCTCCCCGCCCCTTCCGCGCCGTCGGCGGAGCGCACCGTAGACGGCGGCGAGCCGAGCTCCGAACTGCTGCCGGTCGCATTCGCGGCCGCGATGGACGACGACCTCGGCGTGCCGCAGGCGCTCGCCGTGCTGCACGAGACGGTGCGGGCCGGCAACAGCATGCTCGATGCCGGACGCAGCGCCGACGCACGGCTCGCAGCGATGCAGGTGCGTGAGATGGCCGGCATCCTCGGCGTCGACCCGCTCGCGCGAGAGTGGAGCGCCGACAGGCCCGACCGGGCCGAGGCATCCGCCCTCGACGCGCTCGTGCAGACGATGATCACCCAGCGCGCGCAGGCGCGTGCCGAGAAGGACTGGGCCGCGGCGGATCGCATCCGAGATGCGATCGCCGCGGCAGGAATCACTCTGGAGGACACTCCGGACGGAACGCATTGGAGTATCGATGGCTAAGCCTGGCCGCCCCGGAGCGGGCAACAGCAAGAAGAAGGGTGCCATGAAGGGCACCGGCGGTCTCGGCCGCAAGTCGCTCGAGGGTCGCGGCCCCACACCCAAGGCCGAGGATCGCGCCTGGCACGTCGCCGGCAAGCGCAAGGCAGCCCAGGAGCGCTTCGCCGCCGCCGGCGGCAAGGGCAAGGCGGGGCAGAAGCCGCAGGGGCGCGACATGAACCGGCAGGCGCGCAGCAAGGCAACCGACGACACCGAGACGGTCACCGGCCGCAACTCCGTGCTCGAGGCGCTGCGCACCAAGATCCCCGCGACGTCGTTCTACATCGCGCAGCGAGTCGAGATGGACGACCGCGTGAAGGAGATGCTCTCGATCGCACGGCACCGCGAGATCCCCGTTCTCGAGGTCACCCGCCAGGAGCTCGACCGCATGGCCGGATTCGACGGTGTGCACCAGGGCGTCGCGCTGAAGGTGCCGCCGTACGAGTACGCGCACCCGCAGGATCTGCTCGAGCAGATCATCGATCGCGGTGAGACGCCACTGTTCGTGGCCCTCGACGGCATCACCGATCCGCGCAACCTCGGGGCGATCATCCGCTCGACCGCCGCCTTCGGCGGCCACGGGATCATCCTGCCGCAGCGCCGCTCGGCGAGCGTGAACAGCGCGGCGTGGAAGACCAGCGCCGGCGCGGCCGCTCGGCTGCCCGTCGCCCTGGCCGCCAACCTCACCACGCTGCTGAAGGAGTTCAAGAAGCAGGGCGTGTTCGTGCTCGGCCTCGACGGCGGGGGAGATGTCTCCCTTCCCGCACTCGAGCTGGCCGATCGGCCTGTGGTGATCGTCGTCGGCTCCGAGGGCAAGGGGCTCTCGCGCCTGGTCACCGAGACGTGCGACCAGATCGTGTCGATCCCGATCTCGGGCGCCACCGAGTCTCTGAACGCCGGCATCGCGGCATCCGTCGCGCTGTACCAGGTGTCGACCGTCCGAGCCGCCGCGGAATAGGACGCGCACCCGCGCGACTTGTACTCGGTGAACCCGTTCGAGCATCGGAAGGAACACGGATGTCCCGCATCGTCGTCATCGGAGGAACCGGCTACGCCGGATCGCACATCGCCCGCGAGGCGGTGAGCCGAGGGCACGAGGTGACGGTGATCTCCCGTCAGGCGCCGGACGCCCCGCTCGACGGCGCGCAGTACGTGCAGGGCTCGGTGCTCGACCTCGACGCCCTCGGGGATGTCTTCGACGGTGCTGACGCCGTCGTCTCGGCGCTCTCACCGCGCGGCGATATGGAGAACGAGGTCATCGGGGCGCTGCGGGGCCTGGTCGAGAGGCTCACCGGCACCCCGACTCGCCTGGGCGTCGTCGGCGGAGCAGGCGGCAGCCTGGTCGCCCCGGGCGGACCGCGCCTGTTCGACCAGGGCTTCCCCGAGGAGTACAAGCACGAGGCGCAGGTGGGCATCGACTCGCTCGAGCTGCTGCAGCAGACCGATGACCTGGAGTGGTTCTTCATCCATCCCGCCGAGGTGTTCGGTCCCTGGGCAGAAGGCGAGCGCACCGGCCGCTACCGGGACGGCGGCGACGTGCTGGTTCGGGATGCCGACGGGAACTCCACCATCTCGGGCGCGGACTTCGCGATCGCCGTCGTCGACGAGATCGAGCAGCCCAAGCATCGCAACGACCGCTTCGCGGTCGGCTACTAGCGCTAGACGAGGTCGCGCCAGTCGATCGCGGCGGTGTCGTCTGACACCTCGACCGAACCGGTCGCGACCGGAACGCCCAGCGATTCGGTGGGCGGTCCCATGATGGTCGCCTCGTCGCGGCGGTGCCGCAGCACGTCGTTGATGTAGCTCGTGAGCACCTCGGCGAGCGGCACCGACCGCGACTGCGCCTGCGACAGGTACCAGCGGTGCTCGAGCACCTGGTGATACACCTCAGCGGGCTCGAGCTTGGCGCGCAGGTCGTAGGGGATGGCGCGCACGACCGGCTCGAAGACACGTGTCAGCCATTCGTGCGCGTACATCTCCTCTTCGGCCCACGCCTTGGTGGAGCGCACCCGGAACTCGTCGAGGTCGTTGAGCAGCCGACGCGCCTGGTTCTCCTCGACGTCGAGACCGGTGAGACGGATCAGCCGCCGCTGGTGGTGGCCGGCGTCGACAACCTTCGGCTGGATGCGCACGGTCGTGCCGTCGGCGGTGGTCTCCATCGACATCTCGTCGATGTCGAAGCCGAGCGCGTTGAGCTTCTCCACCCGCTCGGTGATGCGCCACGTCTCGCCCGTCGAGAACGACTCCTCGTCGGTCAGTGCCGCCCACAGCGAGCGGTACGACGAGACGATGCCGTCGGCGATCTCGAGCGCGTCCACGCCGCCCTCCAGCCGGCCCCCGGCGGCGAGGTCCATGATCTCACCGGCGACGTTCGTGCGCGCGAGGTCGAGGTCGTACGCCCGCTGCCCGTCGGTCAGACCCTCCTCATGCAGCTCGCCGGTCTCGGCATCCACCAGATAGGCGGCGAAGGCGCCCGCGTCGCGACGGAACAGCGTGTTCGACAGCGACACGTCGCCCCAGTAGAACCCCACGTTGTGCAGCCGCACGAGCAGCAGGGCCAGGGCGTCGACCAGGCGCGTCGCGGTGTCGGGGCGCAGCGTCTGGGTGAACAGCGCGCGATAGGGCATCGAGAAGCGCAGATGCGAGGTGACGAGGGCTGCGGGCAGCGCCTTGCCGTCGGCATCGGTGCGTCCGGCGATCACCGCGACCCGGCTGACGCAAGGCACGGCGAGGCGGCCGAGGTTTCCGAGCATGTCGTACTCGCGCTGCGCCATCTCGGCGGTGGTCTCCTTGACCGCGACCACGCGCCCCGACAGATCCGCGAAGCGCACGAGGTGGCGAGAGAGCCCCTTCGGCAGCGACACGATGCGTTCCGACGGCCACTTCCCGAGCGGGGTCGACCAGGGCAGGCTCAGCAGCCCCGGATCGATGGTGCTCGCGGTGATGCGCAGCGACTCCTGCATGATTCCTCCGAGAACACCGCGGCGCGGGTGACCCTGAGGTCCGCCCGCGCCGCGTGTGCTGATTCGTCAGGCCGAGACGACCGGCTTGTCGTTGAGGCGCTCGCCCGACTCGATGTCGAAGGCGTGCACGTGACCGGGGTTGGCGGCCAGCGTGACCGTCTCGCCGGCGTTCGGGTGGTTGCGACCGTCGACGCGCGCGACGATGTCGGTGCGCTTGCCGTTGATGTCGGTGTGGCCGTAGAGGTAGCCGTCAGCGCCGAGCTCCTCGACGAGGTCGACGACGACCGAGAGGCCCTTGCCGTCGGCGGGACCGACGGTGATGTCCTCGGGGCGCACGCCCACGGTGACCTGGGAGCCGGTGGTGCGGCCCACGGTGTCGCGGTCGAGCGGCACGACCTCGGTGCCGAAGCGCACGCCGCCCTCGGCGAGATCGGCCGAGAACAGGTTCATCGCGGGGGAGCCGATGAAGCCGGCCACGAACACGTTGTTCGGCTTCTCGTACAGGTCGCGCGGGGTGCCGACCTGCTGCAGGATGCCGTCCTTGAGCACCGCGATGCGGTCGCCCATCGTCAGGGCCTCGGTCTGGTCGTGGGTGACGTAGACCGTGGTGACGCCGAGCCGGCGCTGCAGCGAGGCGATCTGGGTGCGGGTCTGCACGCGCAGCTTCGCGTCGAGGTTCGACAGCGGCTCGTCCATGAGGAACACCTGCGGCTGGCGCACGATCGCGCGGCCCATGGCGACACGCTGACGCTGGCCACCTGAGAGGGCCTTCGGCTTGCGGTTCAGGTACTCCTCGAGGTCGAGCAGCTTGGCAGCCTCGAGCACCCGGCTCGCGCGCTCCTCCTTGCCGATGCCGGCGATCTTCAGGGCGAAGCCCATGTTCTCGGCGACGGTCATGTGCGGGTACAGCGCGTAGTTCTGGAAGACCATCGCGATGTCGCGGTCCTTCGGCGGAACGTCGGTGACGTCGCGGTCGCCGATGAGGATGCGACCGCCGTTGACCTCTTCGAGGCCGGCGAGCATGCGCAGCGAGGTGGACTTCCCGCAGCCGGACGGGCCGACGAGAACGAGGAACTCGCCATCGGCGATCTCGATGTTCAGCTTGTCGACAGCCGGGCGCGTGCCGCCGGGGTACAGGCGGGTGGCGTCGTCGAACGTAACGGTGGCCATGGTTTCTCCTTCACCGGCAGGTACGTGCCGGACGATCCTTCGTGATGGAAGCGGCGGGCGCTGCCCGCCGTGACCCGCCATCGGGTCGGGATCAGTATGGCATGGCGGCGCGCGTCTGGGTATTTCTCAGGCTGCCTCGTTAACATCGAATCCGGCGCCGCAGTCTCCGCGGCCGCGGGATCACCCGTCCCACCCGATCTTCAAGAGGAACGATGTCGAGCGACGAAACGCCGAACGTGCCCGCTGCTCGCCCGTCGCGCGAAGCCGTGCGGGAGAAGGCTCAGTTGGTGCACGCCCAGCAGTCGCGAGCGCGACTGATGCGACGGCTCATCATCGGTCTCGTGGCGATCCTCGCCGTCGGCTCCATCGGCGCCGCCGTGGCCTACGCCGTCAGCTCGTCGATCTCGAAGCCGCAGCTCAGCCCGAGCGGGATGTCGGGCGACGGAGTCACCGTGACCGAGGTCTCGGCGGACCCGTCCGGGGCAGTGGTCAGCCAGACTCCGTCGGAGGGCGCCTCGGAGACGGGGGAGAGCGCGACGCCGGAACCCGACCCGTCGGCCTCGGCGGGCGCGAAGCCCACCGAGATCCACATCTACGTCGACTATCTCTCGGCGGGAGCCGCCGAGTTCGAGCGCGCCAACGCGCGTCAGCTCGCGGGCTGGATCACGGAGGGGGCCGTCACCGTGACCTACCACCCGGTCGCATTGCTCACCGCCAGCTCCAACGGCACGAAGTACTCGCTGCGCGCCGCCGGTGCCGCCGCCTGTGTCGCCACCTACGCGCCGGACCGCTTCTACGACTACAACCACGAGCTGCTCGCCGGACAGCCCGAACCTGACAGCGACGGCCGCAGCGATGCCGACCTGGCTGACCTCGCGGTCGCTGTCGGCGTGTCGGATGCCAAGAAGGTGCGCTCGTGCATCGAGAAGCAGGACTTCGTGTCGTGGGCGAAGGCCGCGACCGATCGCGCACTCGAGGGTCCGCTGCCCGGCACCGAGGATCTGAAGCTGAACAACGAGGCGCTGATCCTCGTCGGCGGCAAGTCGTACGTCGGCGCCCTGAACGACCCTGCGGAGTTCTCCCAGTTCGTGCTGACCGTCGCGAGCGACGAGTACTTCGGCTCGACGAAGCCGACCGCGACGCCCACGCCAACGACGCCCGCCTCCTGAACCGGCTGAACGGCGCGGCTGACCCGCCCGCCGTCGCTATGCTGGATGACGGTCCGCCGACTTGGCGCAATTGGTAGCGCACCGTACTTGTAATACGGGGGTTACGGGTTCGAGTCCCGTAGTCGGCTCCACTGACGAGGCACGTGCACCCGCGAGGGGCGCGTGCCTCGTTCGCGTCAGAAGAGGGTCTGGGCGCCCTTGTCGTCGTCGCGTGGCGCGGCGGCGACCCGCTCGTCCAGGCCGGCGGCGGCGAGCAGAGCCTCGTCGATGAGGTCGCGGGTGGGATCGCCGTGCAGCCAGTCGTCCGCGAACGCGGCGGGGATCAGCACGGGCATCCGGTCGTGGATGTCCGCCAGGTGCGGGGGAGCGGGACGCATCACGATCGAGTAGCAGGTGATCCACTCGCCGTCGGGCGTGCGGCCGCGCTGCGTGACCGCGGCCATGCCGAACAGCACCCCTCGGCCGAGACCGAATTCGTGCCAGATCCGATCAGGCTTCTGCATCTCGAACCAGCCCGTGGCCGGCACCAGGCCGCGGCTGCGCAGAGCGCCCGGGCGGTCCTGCAAGCGCTCGGACCGCGTGTTGATCGAGGGGAACTTCGCCGGCTGCCCGTCGACGAGGAATCCCCACCAGGCGGGCTCGAGGGCGGCGGCGCCGTCGTTCGCCGTCACCAGGGGATTCAGGTTGCGCAGGTTCTTCCCGGTCGGACGCAGGGTCTCGCCTGCGTTGTGCTCGGCCCATGAGCGCAGTCCGTCGAGCACGGCGTCGTCGGCCTCGGCCAGCAGCTCGGCATCGGTGAAACGGGGATCCAGTCCGTAGCTCGCGCACATGCCGTCAGGGTAACGGCGGGCACGGACATGGTGAAGGGGCTGTCGCGAACGGCGAGCGGAGTCCGCTCCGGGTAGCCTGGGGCGAGTGACGCCCCCTCGCCCGATGCCCGCATGGATCGCGTTGGGCGGTGCTGTCGCGATCGGGGCGATGACGGCCATCCAGGCCCGGATCAACGGCGTCCTCGGGATCCGGATCGACGACGGCATCGTCGCCGGCCTCATCTCGTTCTCCGTCGGGCTCGTCGTCCTCATCGCGGTGATGCTCGCGCTGCCGTCCGGCCGCGCCGGCATGGGGCGGCTGCTTACCGGCCTCCGGTCGCGCAGCATCCCTTTCTGGATGCTTCTCGGCGGCACCTGCGGCGCTCTCACGGTCACCACGCAGGGGCTCGTCGCCGGCGTGCTCGGAGTGTCGCTGTTCACCGTCGGCGTGGTCGCGGGCCAGACGCTGCACGGCCTGCTGCTGGACCGCATCGGCGTCGGTCCGTCGGGAGTCGTCGCCGTCACCCCGGGACGGGTGATCGGCGGGGCGCTCGCGCTCGCCGCCGTCGGCATCTCGCTGGCCGGCGACATGCTCGCGACCGCGCCGCTGTGGCTGCTGCTGCTGCCGTTCGCGGCCGGTGCGGGCATCGCCTGGCAGGCGGCGGCGAACGGCCGCCTCGCGCGCCGGGTCGCGTCGCCGCTGACGGCCACGCTGGTGAGCTTCATCGCCGGCACCGTCGTTCTGCTCGCGGCAGCAGCGGTCCGCGTCTCGACCGTCGGGATGCCCGGCGCGCTCCCCGCCGAGCCCTGGCTGTATCTGGGCGGCCTGCTCGGTTTCGCGTACATCCTGCTCGGAGCCTGGCTGGTGCCCCACACCGGCGTCCTGCTGCTCGGCCTCGGCAGCGTGCTCGGGCAGCTGGTGACGTCGGTGGTGATCGACGTCGTCTGGCCGGTCGGCCGAGGCCCCGCACCATGGCAGCTTGCCGCGATGCTCATCGTCGCCGCTGCATCCGTGGTCGTCGCTCTGCCGCGCCGTCGCTGACTCAGGGCTCCTCGTGCTTCGCTTTCTTCTTGGCTTTCTTCTTGGCTTTCTTCGCTGCCTTCTTCTTCGACGTCTTGTCCTTCGACGCCATGTCGTTCTGACGCGGCTCCTCGGGCGCCTCTCCGGAGGGCAGCGCAGTGAGCAGCGCGTCGGCATCCACCGGCTTGCGACGGCCGGCGTCTTTGCCCTCGGGCTTGCCGCCGACGTACAGCCAGCCGAGCAGCTCCTCGTTCTGCGTCAGACCGTGCGCCTCGGCGACGGCCTTCGAACGGGTGAGGCCGCCGGTGCGCCAGATGACGCCCCAGCCCGCTTCATCCAGCAGAAGGCTGAGCGTGTGGGCGACGCCGGAGGCGACCGCCTCCTGCTCCCACCGCGGCACCTTGTCGCTCTCGCGGTACGAGGCGACGATGGCGAGCAGCAGCGGCGCGCGCATCGGCTTGGTCGAGGGCTTGTCGTCCCCGTCCGCGTCGGCCAGCGCCGTTCCCAGCGTCAGACGGTCATCGCCGCGCAGCTCGATCAGGCGCCACGGTCGCAGCGACGAGTGATCGGCGACGCGCCCGGCCGCTTCGATCAGCGGCAGCAGCTGCTCGCGGGTCGGAGCGTCGTCGGTCACACGCGACCAGGATGCGCGGCGCCGGACGGCGTCGAGCGCACTCACGACGGGTCGGGAGTGAACGACAGTGCCACCGAGTTCATGCAGTAGCGATCGCCGGTGGGAGTGCCGAAGCCGTCGGGGAAGACGTGCCCGAGGTGCGATCCGCACCCGGCGCAGCGCACCTCGGTGCGCACCATGCCGAGCGTGGTGTCCTCGATGAGCTCCACGGCCTCGGGACGCACCGATTCGTAGAAGCTCGGCCAGCCGCATCCCGAATCGAACTTGGTGCCGCTGCGGAAGAGCTCCGCGCCGCACGCGCCGCAGGTGTAGAGTCCGGCGCGCTCCTCATCGAGCAGCTCGCCCGTCCACGGGCGCTCCGTCGCTGCGGTGCGCAGCACCGCGTACTGGTCGTCGCCGAGCTCGGCGCGCCACTCGGCATCCGTCTTGTTCACGCTGTAACCCATGGGTCTATTCTCTCGCTTCCGCGACCCGTGCGGGCCGGTCAGGTGGCTCTCTCGCTTCCGCGACCCGTGCGGGCCGGTCGGAGAAGGACGTCCTGCGGCGCCTTGCGCCCGCCGCTGGGACAATGGCGGCATGACGGATGCTGTTGCCGAGCGCTACGACCGCTTCGCCCACGAGGAGGCGCCCGGACGCAGCGCGGTGTACGTCGAGTGGGCGACGGGGGTCGCTGCGGATGCCGACGTGCAGGCCGTGCTCGAGCAGCTGACGCCGCAGCAGCGGCAGCCCCCGCTGGTGTTCGCCGCGTCACGCCTGCTCGGAGCACCGGTGGGCGGATACCGGCCATGGCGGGAGTTCGTGCTTGCGCACGCCGGCGAACTGGTCGCGCAGTGCGCGCGTCGCGGGGTGCAGATCAACGAGCCGCTGCGGCTGGCCGCTCTGCTGCCCGCGCTCAGCCTGGTCGAGGGGCCGATCGCGCTGCTCGAGCTCGGTGCCGCCGCGGGTCTGTGTCTGTACCCCGACCGGTTCTCGTTCCGCATCGACGGTGCCGACGGCATCCCGCGGCGCCGGCTCGACCCGCCCGGCGGGCCGTCTTCGGTGCTGTTGCGCAGCACCGTCTCGGGGGAGCTGCCCGAGCTGCGCGTGCCCGAGGTGATCTGGCGGGCGGGGATCGACCTCGACCCGATCGACGTGCGCACCCCGGCCGACCGCGCCTGGCTCGAGTCGCTCATCTGGCCGGGCGAGCATGAGCGGAGCGAGCGCATCGCCGCGGCGATGCACGTCGTCGCGGCCGACCCGCCGCTGCTGCGAGCGGGCGATGCGATCGAGCAGCTGGAGACGATGGCCGCGGCAGCCCCGGCGGAGGCCACACTGGTCGTCACCACACCGGGAATGCTCGTCTACCTGCCCCGACCGAAGCGAGCCGAGCTCATCGGCCGCATCCGCGCGCTCGACGGGCACTGGATCACGATCGACTCGCCCGCGCTGCACGACGCCTGGCGTCCCGCGGTGGATCCGGCCGCCTTCCGCGGCTTCGCTGTCGCGCTCGACGGGCGCGTGGTGGCGGATGCCGACCCGCTCGGACGCTGGTGGGAGTGGCGCGCCGGGATCGGAACGGATCCCGCGTAGCCTGAGCACATGCTCGGTGAACTCTCCGATCGTGATCGCGCGATCTTGACGCTGGAGGCGGCCTGGCCGCGTCATGGCGGCGTGAAGGAGGAGACCATCCGGGCACAGCTCGGTATGAGCCCGGCCCGCTACTACCAGCTGCTCGGCCGGCTGATCGAGACCGAAGCGGCCCTCGATTTCGACCCGCTGCTCGTGCGGCGACTGCGCCGTCTGCGCGACCGCAGGGCGGTGCAGCGCACCGCACGCATGCGCGGTTTCGTCGGCTGACGACGCCCTCGAGGGTGCATCCGGGCCGGTCGCCGCTCCGTGCGGACTCACGGCGGTCGCCCGCTAGCATCGAGGGGTGCAGAACCTCTCCCGTGATCGATTCGACGACGTTCCGCGCGCCACCGGGCGCGTGGGCGCGCACCGCGCCGAGCAGCCGGGCATGAACGGTCTCGTCGTGCTGCTGTGGTCGGCGGCCGTCGCCCTCGTACTCATCGTGTGCGGCATCTTCGTGTCGCTGGTGATGATGGATCGCATCTCGCTGTTCGGCGGCGAGTCGCCGGCCCCGGTGCCGACGCAGCCCGGCGTCGTCGCTCAGGTCGACACCTCGTACCGCGTGCTGATCCTGAACGCGACGTCCCAGAAGGGGCGCGTCGCGGAGGTGCGGGAGAAGCTGCTCGCAGAGGGATGGTCGACCGACGACGTGTTCGGCAGCGACGGGGCATCGCAGGAGTTCTCGAAGACGACGGTCTTCTACGTCGAGGACGCCGACGAGGGCGCAGCACTCGGGCTCGCAGAGGTGCTCGGCGGTGTCGAGGTCAAGCAGAGCGATTTCTACGCTGCGATGAACGACTCCGACAGGCCGCAGCTGACGGTCGTGATCGGTGTCGACAAGGCGACCCCTTCGGCGCCCGCCACCGAGGCCCCGGCGCCCTGACGACGGGCCCGCCCTTTCGGTCGCGGCTTGCACTCCCATGGGTCGAGTGCCAGACTGTTGTTAGCACTCGTGCACTTGGAGTGCTAATACCCCATCGCCTACGTCCGGGAGGGACGAAAGACTCATGGCAAAGATCATCGCTTTCGATGAGGAGGCCCGTCGTGGCCTCGAGCGCGGCCTGAACACCCTGGCCGACGCCGTCAAGGTGACCCTCGGCCCGCGCGGTCGCAACGTCGTGCTCGAGAAGAAGTGGGGCGCCCCCACGATCACGAACGACGGTGTGTCGATCGCCAAGGAGATCGAGCTCGACGACCCGTACGAGAAGATCGGTGCGGAGCTCGTCAAGGAGGTCGCCAAGAAGACCGACGACGTCGCCGGTGACGGAACCACCACCGCGACCGTCCTCGCTCAGGCACTGGTCCGCGAAGGCCTGCGCAACGTCGCAGCCGGCGCCGACCCCATCTCGCTCAAGCGCGGCATCGAGAAGGCCGTCGCGGCCATCACCGAGGACCTGCTGAACAGCGCCAAGGAGATCGAGTCCAAGGAGCAGATCGCCGCCACCGCGTCGATCTCGGCCGCTGACCCCGCCATCGGCGAGCTCATCGCCGAGGCCATCGACAAGGTCGGCAAGGAAGGCGTCGTCACGGTCGAGGAGTCGCAGACCTTCGGCACCGAGCTCGAGCTCACCGAGGGCATGCGCTTCGACAAGGGCTACCTGAACCCCTACTTCGTCACGGACCCGGAGCGCCAGGAGGCGGTCTTCGAGGACGCGTACATCCTCATCGCCAACCAGAAGATCGGCAACATCAAGGACCTGCTGCCGGTCGTCGACAAGGTGATCCAGGACGGCAAGGAGCTCGTCATCATCGCCGAGGACGTCGAGGGCGAGGCTCTCGCGACCCTGGTGCTCAACAAGATCCGCGGCATCTTCAAGTCGGTCGCCGTCAAGGCTCCCGGCTTCGGTGACCGTCGCAAGGCCCAGCTGCAGGACATCGCGATCCTGACCGGTGGCCAGGTCATCACCGAAGAGGTCGGCCTCAAGCTCGAGAACACCACCCTCGACCTGCTCGGCCGTGCACGCAAGGTCATCGTCACCAAGGACGAGACCACGATCGTCGAGGGTGCGGGCGAGCAGTCCGCCATCGAGGGTCGCGTCACGCAGATCCGTCGCGAGATCGAGAACACCGACAGCGACTACGACCGTGAGAAGCTGCAGGAGCGCCTCGCGAAGCTGGCCGGCGGCGTGGCCGTCATCAAGGCCGGTGCCGCGACCGAGGTCGAGCTCAAGGAGCGCAAGCACCGCATCGAAGACGCCGTCCGCAACGCGAAGGCAGCCGTCGAAGAGGGCATCGTCGCCGGTGGCGGCGTCGCGCTGCTGCAGTCGGCCAAGGTGCTCGACACCCTCGAGCTCGAGGGCGACGAGGCCACCGGCGCGAACATCGTCCGCGTCGCAACCGGTGCTCCGCTGAAGCAGATCGCGATCAACGCGGGCCTCGAGCCCGGCGTCGTCTCGCACAAGGTGGCCGAGCTTCCCGCCGGCCACGGTCTGAACGCGGCCACGGGCGAGTACGGCGACATGTTCGCACAGGGCATCATCGACCCGGCCAAGGTCACCCGCTCGGCGCTGCAGAACGCCGCGTCGATCGCCGGTCTGTTCCTGACCACCGAGGTCGTCGTCGCCGACAAGCCGGAGAAGGCTTCGGCCATGCCGGCCGACCCGTCCGGCGGCATGGACTTCTGATCCCGAGGATCTGAAGCACTGCATCGAACGCCCCCTGCCTCACGGCAGGGGGCGTTCTGCGCGTCATCAGCGGAACAGGCTCGCGGAGTACTGATCGGCATCCGCGTACTGCGCCGCGGCCGAACCGAGCGCGCTGCTGATCGATCCCAGCACCTGCTCGACGTGCATCTGCGCTCCGCGCCACTGCTCGCTGCACTGCTGGAACGCGGCGGCCGCGGCACCGGTCCAGGACGACTGCAGCTGGGTCAGCTGCGCCATCAGCGCGGCCGACTCGCTCTGCAGCCGCTCCATGGTGGCGTAGGCGGCGCCGTTGGCTGCCTGGACGGCGTCGGTGTCGACGGTGAAGACGGACATGGGGTCTCCTCTCGATGGGCTTTCGAGGCTAGGTGTCGCCGCAGCAGCGGACGACGCCGATTCCCGCGATCCGTGCAGAGCCCGCCCGGCGCCTGGAATGTGCAGAGTCGGTCGACGCTCAGCGGTCCAGTCGCTCGATCGGCTGCGTCTCCTCCAGCAGATGTGCGGGAGTGGACTGCGCCGGCGCCAGCGGCAGGGCGACGATGAACGTCGCACCACCACCCGGCGTCGCCTCGACCGAGACGGCGCCGTGCAGCGACTCGACGATCGATGCGACGATCGCGAGCCCGAGGCCCGAGCCGCCCGTCTCCCTCGCCCGCGAGGTGTCGGCGCGCCAGAAGCGCTCGAAGATCTGCTCGCGGATCTGCGGGGGGATACCCTCGCCGTGGTCGACGATCGAGATCGTGCCCACGCCTCGCCGGCGATCCGCTCCCACGACGAGCTCGATCGGACTGTCGCCCGGTGAGAACCGGCGCGCGTTGCCGAGCAGGTTCGTGATCACCTGGCGCACCTTGTTGTCCTCTCCGAGGACGATCGGGGGCGTGCGCACCGGGGCATCCGTCGCCTCGGTGAAGTCGATGGCGGGCACAGGCGTGGCCGGCCGGGGCCGTCGACGCAGGCGGGCCAGCGGATTCGCCGGACGGGTCGTCGCCGAGCGCGGCTGCTCGGGGATCGGCTCGCCGCTCGCCGTCTTCCCATGCAGCCGGGGCGGCTCGTGCTCGTCTGCCGTGGTGTCGACGACGGTGATCGTGCGTCCGGGAGCCGCGACCCGCAGATCGAGCGCCGCATCCCGCGCGATCGGGCGCAGGTCGAGCGGCTCGATCTGCAGCTCGCGCGACCGCTCCTCATCGAGGCGGGCGAGCGCGAGCAGGTCCTCGACGAGCACTCCCATGCGGATCGCCTCCTTCTCGATGCGCTCCATCGCGCGCGCGGTGTCCTCCTCGCCGGTGATCGCACCCATCCGGTACAGCTCGGCGTAGCCGCGCACGCTCACCAGCGGAGTGCGCAGCTCGTGGCTCGCGTCGCCGATGAACCGTCGCATGTTCTGCACGGTGCGGTCGCGCTGCGCGAGCGAGCGGTCGACGCGATCCAGCATGGTGTTGATGGCCGAGTTGAGCCGGCCGACCTCGGTGGTCGGCTCGAGGTCGGTGAGTCGCTGGCTGAAGTCCCCGGCCGCGATCGACATGGCCGTCGACTCGACCTGCCCGAGCCGGCGGAAGGTCAGGGTCACGAGTCCGCGGGTGAGCAGCGCGGCCAGCAGGATGGTGACCAGGGCCACCGTGGTGTACACGGCGACGTAGGTGGCCACGATGCGGTCGGCCTCGTCGAGCGGCAGCGCGACGATCTGCACGTAGGTGAGACCCTGGGGATCCTGCGCCGACTGCGCCGAGGCGACGGCGCTGTACGTCTCACCCTCGTCGCCGTTCAGGGTGATCACCTGATCGCCCTGACTGACGGCGTCCTGCAGCGTGAACGCGGCGGGGAACTCGGGGCGGGAACCGGATGCCTGACCGCCCGCCTCTGCGACGAACTCGCCGCTCGCCGTGTAGAACGCGACCATGAACTCGGTCGGACGCGGTGCGATCTCGGCCGGCTCGAAGACGAGCCGGCCGCCGTCCGCCGACACGTCGAAGAAGCGCTCGGCCTGACCGGTGGTGGCGAGGGCCGGCAGCTGCGCGTCGATGTTGTTGATCATCGCCCCGCGCAGGATCGGCACCGTGCCGATGCCGGCGATCATCAAGCCGAGGGCGAGCACGGCGACGGTGACGCCGGTGACCTTGGCGCGCAGGCTGATGCGCCGCCACCACAGGGTGACGGAGTCGGGCTCGCCTGCCATGACCGCCTCGGCTCGGGGTCCGCTACGCGGACTTGCCGACCTTGAGCATGTAGCCGAAGCCGCGCTTGGTCTGGATCACCGACTCCTCGGTGTGCGGGTCGATCTTGCGACGCAGATACGAGATGTAGCTCTCGACGATGCCCGCGTCGCCGTTGAAGTCGTACTCCCACACGTGGTCGAGGATCTGCGCCTTCGACAGCACCCGGTTCGGGTTGAGCATGAGGTACTTCAGCAGCTTGAACTCGGTGGGGCTGAGCTCGATCGGCACCTTGCCGACGAAGACGTCGTGGGTGTCCTGGTCCATCGACAGCTCGCCGGCGCGGATCAGCGACTCCTCATCGGTCTGCATCGTGCGGCGCAGGATCGCCTGGGCGCGAGCGACGATCTCGTCCAGCGCGAACGGCTTGGTGACGTAGTCGTCGCCACCCGAGTTCAGACCCTCGATCTTGTCCTGTGTGTCGTCCTTGGCCGTGAGGAAGAGGATGGGGGCGGTGAAGCCCGCGCCGCGCAGGCGCTTGGTCACGCTGAACCCGTTCATGTCGGGGAGCATCACGTCGAGGATGATGAGGTCGGGCTCCTCCTCGAGGACGGCCGAGATGGTGGCCGCTCCGTTCGCCACGGTCCGCACCGTGAACCCGGCGAAGCTGAGACCCCGGGAGAGCAGGTCGCGGATGTTCGGCTCGTCGTCGACGACCAGGATTCGCGCATCAGTCATGACCCCATTATGGTGACTGCGGCCCTGCGGTGGCTGATTGGGTTCGGCGCGCGGGTCAGGATGCCAGGGCCGCGTCCACCGCGACGGCGACGACCTCGGCGATCGGAGCGTCGGGGTCGACGGTGATCCGGTGCAGGAGCAACCCCTCACACGCCGCCATCAGGAACGGCGCGCGAGCGGCAGCCCGGGGGCTGCCGAGTTCGAGCAGGATGCCGTGGATCCACGCCTCCATGCCCAGCCGCTGCTCTCGCAGCGGCTGCGCAGCGTCGGCATCCGCCTCGAGGAACAGGGCGTATCGCGCCCGGGTGCGACCGGCGAGGGGCCCCGACTGCGCCTCGACCATCCGGCTGAGGGCGCCCACGAGGTCGTCGCGGGAGCGGATCGCCGTGGCCCCGGCATCCTCCCGCTCAGCGGCAGCCATCCCCTCGATCACGCCGGCGATGAGAGCCGCCCGCGTGCGGAAGTGGTTCGATGTGGAGCCGGCGGGAAGTGACGCCGCAGCGTCGACCCTGCCATGTGTGAGCGCGCGGATGCCCTCGGCGCCGATGAGATCGACCGCCGCGTCCTGCGCGCGTCGTCGGGTGCTGCTCACACGTCGAGCCTATTCGCTACTACTTCCATAGTGACAAACTACTATGAACGTAGTAACCTGGCCGCAGGGCCGATGATGACCCGCTGGAGCGACTGGGAGGTTCACCATGGAGGCATCTTCGTCGAAGACTGCGCTCGACCGTGACTGGCCTCCGCCGCTCCCGCCGGCGGCGGGCTTCGAGCACCTCATCGTCGAGACCCCCGGGCTGCGCAGCCACGTCGCCGTCATCGGCGACGGAGAACCCGTGCTGATGCTGCACGGATTTCCGCAGCACTGGTGGGAGTGGCGGCGCGTCGCGCCGCATCTCGCCGCTCACGGCTACCGCGTGATCTGCCCCGATCTGCGCGGCTCCGGCTGGACAGAGACGGACGACCCCGCGATCCGTCGCACCTCGATGCGCGCCGACCTCATCGCGATGCTCGACGCCCTCGGCGTCGAGAGCGCACACGTCGTGAGCCATGACCTCGGTGCCGTCGTCGCCGGTCAGCTCACCTACGCTCACCCCGAGCGGGTGCGCACCGCCGTGCAGTTCGCGGTGCCACCGGGGTTCATGACCTTCAGCCCGAAGCTCCTCCCCGCCTTCGAGCACATGCCCCCGCTGCTGACGCACCGGGCGGGACGGTCGCTCGCGTGGCTGTTCGGGCCCGACTACGCGGCGAAGCCGATGACCGACGACGTCGTCGACGGGTATCTGCGCGTGCAGGCACGCCCCGGATTCGACGCCGCGGTGCGTGCGCTCTACCGCGGCATGATCATCCCCGAGGTGATGCGCCTCGCGAGCGGGTATTACAAGAGGCAGCGGCTGCGCCCGCCGACGCTCGCGGTGTTCGGCCGTGAGGACGGTCCGTTCGCCGAGCAGACGGTGCGCCGCATCTGCCGCGGACAGGATGGGTACGCCGACCGCTTCGACCTCGCCTTCGTCGACGGGGCAGCCCACTTCGTCGTCGACGACGCGCCGGATGCCGTCGCCGGGCTCTGCCTCGACTGGTTCGCCCGTGGGAGAGATTCCGACAGGGCGGGGTAACCTCGGTCGCATGGTCGACAGCGACGGGGAACAGCACGGCGACAGCGCCTGCTGGCTCTCGCAGGTGTGCCCCGAGTGCGGTGCGCTGCTCGACGATCTCGCCGCCCCATGCTGGCGCTGCGGCGTGAGGCCCGGGGACGAGCCCGGCTGACGTCGGGTTCCGCGCTCAGGCGGCCAGGTCCACGGCATCCATGATCGTGTAGCTGTACCCCTGCTCGGCGAGGAAGCGCTGACGGTTCTGCGCGTAGTCCTGGTCGATCGTGTCCCGGGCGATGAGCGTGTAGAAGCTCGCGGTGTGGTTCGACTGCTTGGGCCGCAGCAGCCGGCCCAGACGCTGCGCCTCCTCCTGGCGCGACCCGAACGAGCCCGACACCTGGATGGCGACCGACGCCTCGGGCAGGTCGATCGAGAAGTTCGCCACCTTCGACACCACGAGCAGGGAGATCTCGCCCTCGCGGAACTGCCGGTACAGCTGTTCGCGCTCGTCGACCGGAGTCGCCCCCGTGATCTGCGGGGCGTTCAGCGCCTGCGAGAGGCTCTCGAGCTGATCGAGGTACTGCCCGATGACCAGGATGCGCTCGCCGGGGTGCTTCGCGATCAGCTCGCGCACCGCGGTGATCTTCGCCGGGGCGGATGCGGCCAGACGGTAGCGCTCGTCATCGGTCGCGGCGGCGTACTCGAGCCGGTCGCTCGGCGGCAGGTCGACGCGCACCTCGTAGCAGGCGGCAGGGGAGATGAAGCCCTGCGCCTCGATCTGCTTCCACGGGGCGTCGAAGCGCTTGGGCCCGATCAGGCTGAACACGTCGCCCTCCCGGCCGTCCTCGCGCACGAGCGTCGCGGTGAGTCCGATGCGGCGACGCGCCTGCAGGTCGGCGGTCAGCTTGAACACGGGAGCCGGAAGCAGGTGCACCTCGTCGTAGACGATCAGACCCCAGTCCATCTCGTCGAGCAGCGAGAGATGCGCGTACTGACCTTTCCGCTTCGCTGTGAGGATCTGGTAGGTCGCGATCGTGACCGGCTTGACCTCTTTGGCCTGGCCGGAGTACTCGCCGATCTCATCGGGGGTGAGCGAGGTGCGCCTGAGCAGCTCGTCGCGCCACTGCCGTGCCGAGACGGTGTTGGTCACCAGGATCAGGGTCGTCGTTCGGGTCGCGGCCATCGCGCCCGCGCCGACGATCGTCTTGCCCGCGCCGCACGGCAGCACGACCACGCCCGAGCCGTCCTTCGCGAAGGCGTCGACCGCCTGGCGCTGGTACGGCCGCATGGTCCAGCCGTCCTCGTCGAGGTCGATCTCGTGCGGGGTTCCGGGGGTGTAACCGGCGAGGTCTTCCGCCGGCCAGCCGATCTTCAGCAGCTCCTGCTTGATCTGGCCGCGCGCCCACGCGTCGATGACGTAGCTGTCGGGGGAGGGATGGCCGATGAGCAGCGGCTGAATGCGCTTGTTGTTCGCGACCTGGGCGAGCACGGCGGGATCGGTGGAGCGCAGCACCAGCAGACCCTCGTCGTCCCGTTCGATCACGAGCCGACCGTAGCGGTTGACGGTCTCCCGCAGGTCGACGGTCACCGAGGGCGGTACAGGGAAGCGCGACCAGCGATCGAGCGTCTCGAGCATGTCGTCGGCGGAGTGCCCGGCAGCGCGGGCGTTCCACAGCCCCAGCCGCGTGATGCGGTAGGTGTGGATGTGCTCGGGCGCGCGCTCCAGCTCGGCGAAGATCGCCAGCTCGTGCCGGGCGGATTCGGCGTCGGCATGCGCGACCTCGAGCAGCACGGTGCGGTCGCTCTGGACGATCAGGGGGCCATCAGACATAGCAGACCAGTCTACCGGGCACGCGCGCTGCGGGTCTGACCCCGGTCAGCTCGACGGTGTCCGCACTGACACGATGCTGCGAACCGGTCAGCTCGACGGTGTCCGCACCGACACGATGCTGCGAACCGGTCAGCTCGACGGTGTCCGCACCGACACGATGCTGCGAACAGGTCAGCTCGACGGTGTCCGCACCGACACGATGCTGCGAACCGGAAGAGTGCGCTCGACGTCCGCAGCCCGATCCCGCCCGCGCAGGCGCCCGCCGCCGAGGCCCGAGGCCTCGAGCGTGAGCTCGCGTCGCGATCCGTCCGGCATCGCGACCTCGACGACCACGACGGCCTTCGCCCGCACAGCGGCCTCGAGCTCGCGGTCGAGCCAGGCGGCGTCGGCATCCGGACCCTGGTGCGAGCGGAGCCGGGCGATCAGGGCGGCGTATCCGCTGTCGTCCTGGGCGGTCGCGTCCGCGATCCGGACGCGACCCGCCGCGATGCTGCGACCGTCGCGGTCGACGAGGGTGGCCGGGTAGCGGGCATCCGTCAGCGCCCAGGCCACGGCCTCGGAGCCGACCCGCGAGACCAGTCCGTCGTGCTCCCGGATCAGTCCGAGAGGACGCAGGTTCCTGTCGATCTCCATCGCCTCGAGCAGATGCGCGTCGACGCTCGTCACGACGGTGCCGCCGTCGGCATCGGGACGCACCCGCACAAGACCGTGTCTCGCCGCCGTCTGCCCGACGAGGTACTCGAGCGGCTGCGGAACACCGGTCAGCGAGATCTCCCGGAGGAAGGCCAGGATGCCCTCGGCGGTGTCACCCTCGACGAATGCGCGCGACACCGACTCGGCGGTGAAGCGGTACGACGAGGCCTGTGCAGGATCGTGCTCGGTCATGGTGCGCAGACGATTGTCGAGCGCGGGCTGCAGCGGCCCGGGCGCGATGGCGCTGAGGTCGTTCTGCAGGAAGATGCGGTCGACCTCGGTGGGCAGCAGCGATTGCAGGGCGGAGCTGTCGAACGACGCGTCGGCGCCGAGCGCCGCGCCCCACGACGGCACCGTCCACGTGCCGTCGGATCCATCCGCCAGCAGTCCGATCCGCCCGGCCAGGCTGCGCAGGCGCGCGGCTCGCGCGGGCCAGTTCCGGTCCCAGGGGTGCAGCCGCGGCCAGTCTGCCGCCGCCGCGGTGCGGATGCCGGACGGCAGCGAGTCCGTGAACCGGGAGACCACGTGCACCCAGCGATCGGGGAAGGAGGCGTTCAGCCACCGCTCGGCTTCGGCGGTGAGCCGCAGCTCGCGATCGACCTGTCGTGCGAGGCCCGCCATCTCGGCGAGATCGCGCAGCTCGTCGAGGTCGCCGTCATCGAGCAGCCGGCGCTTCTCGGTCGCGCTCAGCGCCCCGGTCGCCACCAGCGCCAGCGGCGCCGTGCGGGCGGCCAGCAACAGCTCAGCCAGACCGCCGATCGTCGCGAAGGCGCGTTCGGCCGCTTGGGCGGAGTCTGTGTCGGATGCCGGCACGGGGAGAGCCTCCGCGGCATCCGGGATCTCGGGCTGCTCCTCGACGAGCGCTCGCACCGGCGGCAGCACCCGGCCGTCGGCGTCGAGAAGTCCGAGCGCGGCGTCGTCGAGTCGAACGCGGTCGTCCGGCGCTGCTGCGCGCAGCGCGCGCGCCTCGGCGCGTGTCAGACGCGCCAGGGCGCGCTCGATCGACGCAGACTCGAGAAGCGCCTCCGCGGCGTCGAAGAAGTCGGTCCAGCCGACGTCGGGGCGTACGCCCCGCTCACGCAGCACCCGTTCCAGTTGAGCGTCGCTCGCCGATGCGAGCTGGTCAGCCAGCGGGCGGGCGTGTGTGGTCATGGTCAGGATCCGGAGTCTGTGCGGCCCCTGCGAGCCCAGCTGAGCACGAGCAGCGTGATGATCATCAGGAAGGCGATCGGCAGGCCGAACAGCGGGAGCCCGGCCACGATGGGCCAGGCGCCCTGCGCGAAGGCCGACTGATCCATCCCCACGGCAGTGCCGATGATGATCGAGAAGAAGCAGATGACCGACGCGGCGGCCAGGACGAGCGCGGTGAAAGCGAGGAATCGTTCGAGTCGCCCGGTCTGCGGCGCGCTGGTGTCGTCGTGCTTGCTCATCGCCCTCAGCGTAGCGCCTGGCGGCATGAGGGGGCGGGTAGGCTGGAGGGGTCGCGCCGCCGCGCGACATCTCCGTTCCGTGTTTCAGTGAGGTTCGCCCATGCCCACCGGCAAGGTCAGGTTCTACGACGAAGAGAAGGGGTTCGGCTTCATCGCATCCGATGACGGCCAGGACGTCTTCCTGCACGCCTCCGCCCTTCCTGCAGGCGTCTCGGTGAAGAAGAACGCTCGCGTCGAGTTCGGCCTGGCAGACGGTCGCCGCGGCCCGCAGGCGCTGTCGGTACGCGTGCTCGACGCCCCGCCCAGCCTGGCCAAGGCCGCGCGCAAGCCCGCCGACGACATGGCCGTGATCGTGGAGGATCTGGTGCGGATGCTCGACGAGATGGGCGGCGACCTCCGCCGCGGCCGGTACCCCTCGGCGACCAGGAGCCGCACCGTCGCCGCTGTCCTTCGCAAGGTCGCTGATGACCTCGACGCCTGATCGCCTCGCCGAGACCACACGTGATCTCGCGCTCGCCGCGCTGCACGAGATCACCGCTCCGACGACCGTGGGGCCCGAAGCCGGGCATGCGGTCGAGGAGGACGGCGCGGTCTCGCTGCGCTTCGAGAATCGTCTCCGCGGATACCCGGGGTGGTTCTGGACGGTCACGGTCGCTCAGGTCGACGGCTCCGAGCCGACGGTGCTCGAGGTCGAGCTGATGCCCGGCGACGGCGCGCTGCTCGCGCCCGACTGGGTGCCGTGGACGGAGCGTCTCGCCGAGTACCGCGCACATCAGGCCGAGCTCGCCGCGCAGGCCGCGGATGCCCCGGCGGACGCGGATGAGGACGACGGCTCCGATGACGCGGATTCCGACGAGGACGACGATCACTCCGACGATGACGTCTCGCCTCGTCTGCACGCCGGTGATGTCGATGGCGTCGACATCGATGAGCTCGACGATTCCGATGATGAGCCCGACGACGACGAGCCCGACGATCACGAGCCCGACGATGATGACGACGACGACTCCGACGACGACGATGAGGACCACGACGAGTCCGAGTGACCGACGCCCGTCGTGACGAGCACCGACGCCCCCTCCGATCCGCTGGGATCCGAGGGGGCGTCGTCGTGATGGCGGAGCGGCGACGGCGAGGCCGCCGTGCGTCTCAGCCCTGGTGCGCGAGCACGTGCTCGATCGAGCGGATCAGCTGGCGCACGTCATCGGGTTCGATCGCCACGAACGTCGCCACGCGCAGCTGGTTGCGGCCGAGCTTGCGATACGGCTCCGTGTCGACGATGCCGTTCGCGCGCAGTGTCCTCGCGACCGCAGCCGCATCGACGCTCTCATCGAAGTCGATCGTGGCGACGACGGGCGAGCGGTGGGCCGGATCGCTGACGAACGCGGTGGCGACGTCCGACGCGCCGGCCCAGTCGTAGAGAAGCCCGGACGACTCGGCAGTGCGCGCTGCCGCCCAGGTGAGCCCGCCGCCCGCGAGGATCCACTCGAGCTGGCTGTCGAGCAGGTGCAGCGTGGCGAGAGCCGGCGTGTTCAGCGTCTGGTTCAGCCGCGAGTTGTCGACCGCGTTCTTCAGGCTGAGGAATTCGGGGATGTACCGTCCGGACGCGGCGATGCGCTCGATCCGGTCGATCGCGGCCGGCGACACCGCCGCGAACCACAGCCCGCCGTCGGATCCGAGGTTCTTCTGCGGGGCGAAGTAGTAGACATCGGCCTGGGCGACGTCGAAGTCGATGCCGCCGGCCGCGCTGGTCGCGTCGATGACGGTGAGCGCCCCTTCGGCGCCGACTCGCTGCACGGGAGCCGCGACGCCCGTCGACGTCTCATTGTGCGGCCAGGCGTACACGTCGACTCCCTCCACGACCTCGGGCAGAGTGAGCGACCCCGCGTCGGCCGTGCGCACGTCCGGTGCCTCCAGCCAGGGTGCCGCTGCCGCCTTGGCGAACTTGCCGCCGAACTCTCCGAACACGAGATTCTGGCTGCGCCGCTCGATGAGACCGAAGGCGGCGGCATCCCAGAACGCGGTCGACCCGCCGTTGCCGAGGATGATCTCGTAGCCCTCCGGCACGCGGAACAGCGCGGCGAGTCGCTCGCGCACGCTGCCGACCAGGTTCTTCACCGGCGCCTGGCGGTGCGAGGTGCCGAGCAGGCTGACTCCGGCGGCGGCGAGGGCGTCCACCTGAGCGGTGCGGACCTTCGAGGGGCCGCAGCCGAAGCGTCCGTCGGCGGGCAGGAGTTCGCGGGGGATCTCGATCGACATGGGTCGATTGTAGATGCGGGGACTGCGGGGGCCGCGCCCTGTGACGGTCCCCGCGTCGAGCGGGAAGGTAGGCTTGCCTAAGAACTTCGGAGGCCACGAATGACCGACCTGATCGACACGACCGAGATGTACCTGCGCACCATCCTCGAACTCGAAGAGGAGAACATCGTGCCGCTTCGTGCGCGGATCTCCGAGCGCCTGGGCCACTCCGGCCCCACAGTGTCGCAGACCGTGGGTCGGATGGAGCGCGACGGACTCGTCGTCGTGTCCGAGGATCGTCGTCTCGAGCTCACCGACGCCGGTCGCGGCAAGGCGGTGCACGTGATGCGCAAGCATCGTCTCGCCGAGCGCCTGCTCTCCGACGTGATCGGCCTCGACTGGGCGTACGTGCACGAAGAGGCCTGCCGCTGGGAGCACGTCATGAGCGAGCAGGTCGAGCGTCGTCTCGTCGAGCTGCTCGGGCACCCGACCGAGTCGCCGTACGGAAATCCCATCCCCGGACTCGACCAGCTCGGCGACGTCGAGACACCGGCTTTCGAATCCGGCGTGGTGGGTCTCGTGAAGAAACTGGATGCCGCCGGCGGCCCCATCACAGGCACGGTGCGCCGTCTCGCCGAGCCGGCGCAGGTCAGCCCTGAGCTGCTCGAGCAGCTGCGGGATGCGGGCGTGGTTCCCGGCGCGAGCGGCGATTACCGCTACAGCGAGGGGTACGTGCTCATCCAGATGGAAGGCAGCGACGCGGGCCTCGAGCTTCCGGTCGAGCTGGCCTCGCACATCTTCCTCGTCGGAGAGAATGCCTGATCAGACGGGGTTCTGCGGTGAGTGAGGCGGATTGCCAGGCTCACAGGGTGACAGAATCGTTATCTTCCGGTAACCTCGGTGAAGTCGTCGGAGAAGAAGCCCGCCGATGACGGAAATCGCGAAGATCGCCTCCCTGGCTCGTCGTCTTCGCGAAGAGTTCGCACAACGTGCCGTGTGCCATACGTGCCCGATAAAACGACATTGCTGACGAGCCTGCGCTACCCGAAGCGCGGAGGCGCAGGAGGAATCCCTTTTGGCTGAAGAAATCGTCCCGACCGAGCCTGCGGGCACCCCGAAGCCCTCACTTCGGCGAGCACCTCGCGGCGCTCGCTCGAGCGTCAAGCCCATGCGCACCGTCGCCATCCTGGGTGCCGTGGGCGCCCTGGTCTCCGGTGTCGCGCTTCCCGCTCTGGCATCCACCAAGACCACCCCGAGCGCGGCCACCACGCTTCAGCAGATGGCCTTCGACGATGCGCAGTCCCTCGTGGTCGCATCCGAGGCCACGACCGCTCCTCTCGAGCGCGGCACATACTCGGCCACGACTCCCGACGAGATCGAGAAGAAGAAGGCCGAAGAGGCAGCCAAGGCCCGTGCAGCCGCAGCGGCCCGCGTGGCCGCCAGCTCCGGCGCCCGCGGCGGCAGCATCAGCGATGCCGACCTCCAGCTCATCTCGGCCGGCTCCGGCGCGGTGCGCAACCCGCTACCGCAGGGCTCGTACTCCGTCAGCCGCACGCTGAGTGCCAGCCACAACGGCGCTGACATGGTCGCGCCCGCCGGCACCCCCATCTTCGCCGCGACCGGCGGTGTGGTGCGTGTCTCGTCTGAGAGCCACTTCGGCTACGGGGTCGCCGTCGTCATCGACTCCGTCGTCGGCGGCAAGCGCGTGTCGACCCTCTATGCCCACATGATCAACGGCACCCGCGCCGTTCAGGCCGGACAGACCGTGGAGCCGGGTCAGTTCATCGGCAAGGTGGGCAACACCGGCCGCTCCTACGGCGCTCATCTGCACTTCGAGGTCCAGGTCAACGGATCGCTCGTGGAACCCATCGGCTGGCTGCGCGCCAACGCCGGCTGACCGGCACGCCGTTCAGATCCCCTGCATCCGCTGTTCACGCGGATGGGTTACCCTGAACGCGTCGTCGAACGGACGGGAGGAAGCCGATGAGCTCGATACCGGGCATCCGCACCATGGATGCACTCGGTCGCCTGGTTCTTCGGCAACGCCCGCAGGTCCATCTCGGTCTGACCGAGCGCGAGAGGCGCTGTCTGTAGACAGCGCCTCTTCGTGTATCTGCGTCTCCTCCTGATCCGCCGACGTCTGGTGAGTCGAGAGCGCCGGGAAGCCATCCCGGCGGATCGAGAGGATGACGACGATGCGCACACTGGTCCTGAATGCCGGATACGAACCGCTGACGGTGGTCTCGTTCAAGAGAGCCATGGTGCTCGTGATGAACGACAAGGCCAGTGTGATCGAGCGCGTCGAGGACGATCCTGTGATCGCCGGATGCCGGCGATTCGATCGCCCCGTGGTCATCCTGCTCACCCGGTACGTGCGCGTTCCGGCCGCGCGTCGGCAGCCGGTCACTCGTCGAGGCGTGCTGCGGCGGGACGAGCACCGCTGCGGATACTGCGGGAGGACCGCGTCGACGATCGACCACGTCATGCCCCGATCACGCGGGGGAGCGAACAGCTGGGAAAACCTCGTCGCGTGCTGCCTCCGCTGCAACAACGCCAAGAGCGACCGCACCCCGCAGGAGATGGGCTGGCAGCTGCAGAGGGCGCCGCGTGCGCCGCACGGCGGAACGTGGGTCGTGCGCGGCGCCGAACGCGGGGATCCGGTGTGGGAGCGATACCTGGCGTTGGCGGCGTAGGCGCAGGCCGACGACTAGACTTGTCTGGCGCCTTCGTAGCTCAGTCGGATAGAGCGGCCCTCTCCTAAAGGGCAGGTCGCAGGTTCGAATCCTGTCGAGGGCACGACGACGCAGGGAGCCGCCCGGAGGGTGGCTCCCTGCGTCGTCTGCGCGGGTTCAGTGGGCTGCGTGATAGGCCTCGAGCACGTCGGCGGCGATCCGCCCGCGCTCCGAGACCTTCATGCCCTGCTTCTTCGCCCACTCGCGGATCGCGCCGGTGTCCGAGTCCGCTGCCGAACGGCGGCGCGGCGAGGAGGAGCGGGTCGCGGTGGACCCGGCTGCGCGCCGGCCCGCCTCGATGTACGGAGCGAGCGCGTCCCGCAGCGCCTCCGCGTGGGAATTCGTCAGATCGATCTCATAGGCGACACCATTCAGTGCAAAATGAACGGTCTCTCCTTCACCGACGTCGAGAAGCGTTCCATCGATATCGTCGACCAGCTGGTGCACAATTCTTCGAGCCATGACAATACGCTATTTGAATTCATGAGGTTCGCACAATCGGCGCGCGCATTCTTATTTCGAGCCCACCGCGCGGAATGTCTTCATGTGTCAGGGAAGAACGCCCGCGCGTCGTGCCCGCGCGACCGCTGCATGACGCGTCGACGCGTCGAGTTTCGACATGGCTGCGCTCAGATATGCCTTCACGGTGCCTTCGCGCAATCCCAGTTCCGCGGCGATCTCCGCGTTCGTCTCACCCAGCGCTGCGCACGCGAGCACGTCCGTCTCACGGGGCGAGAGGCGCACGGTCGCGGGCGGTGCCGTCGTCGTGGACGGCTCGGGCGCGGACGCGCCCACCAGGCGTCGTTCGACGGCGGCGATGCGCTCTCGGATGCTCTCGTCGCTCACCGCCGCGGCGATGCTGCGCAGCTCGGCGAAGCTCTCGCGGAGGTCTTCGAGGTGCGAGCCCTGCACCGCAGCGTCATGCCGCGCCGAGATGCGCCGCGCCACTTCGTCTCGGATGCGCAGTTCGTTCGCGACGTTCTGCGCCACGCTCATCGCCGGTGCCGTCGTGAAGCCGCCGACGTGCGACTCCTCCCACGCTCCGGCGTAGAGCACACCGCGAGGTCGGCCGTCGACGACGATCGGCAGCGCGAGCAGCGTGCGCAGACCCTCGCCCAGCACGAACACGTCGTAGTCGTGTGTGATCTGCTGCGATGCGCGGTAGTTGCTCGTCATCCGGGGTCGCAGCTCGATCATGGCGCGGCCCCCGAGGCCGCGCTCCGGCCGCACGGTGAGTCCGGCGAGGCTATGTGTGCGATTTCCGACGATGCTGGTGACCCGCACCACGCCGTCTTCGATGAGCCCGCCGAACGCGACCGGGAAGCGGGTGCGGCGAGCGAGTTCTCGCACGCCGGCAGCCACGGGATCCTCTGCGGCGGCCCGGTGCGTGTCCGATTCCACTGATACCAACTTTCGGGGGTGACGGCAGGGCCCGCCCGTTTCGTAGCGTCGACCCTACCACCGCGTGAATTCCTTCACGCGGAAAACGGACATGTGGCAAGGAGGCCCCAGGACTCATCCGACGACCCACCACTCATCCCCGGGAATCGACTACATCGCTGTCGAGGAATCGGACGGATTTCAGGGATTGCGGCGTCTGCAGCGCTCGTTCATCTTCCCGATGGCCGGGTTCTTCCTCGTCTGGTATTTCGCTTACGTGGTGCTGGCCGCATTCGCGACGGACTTCATGAGCCAGCGCCTCTGGGGTGACATCACCGTCGGCCTTCTCCTGGGGCTCGGCCAGTTCGTCACCACTTTCGTCATCACGATGGCCTATGTGTCCTTCGCCAATCGGCGCCTCGATCCGATCGCGACCGGAATTCGTGAAGAACTCGAGAAGGCGGAGACGAAGGCATGACCACGACGCCCCTGTCCGCCGAGGCGGTCCAGAACGACCCGGTGCTGAACATCGCGATCTTCGGCGCATTCGTCGCGGTCACCCTGTTCATCGTGATCCGCGCGAGTCGCAACAACAAGACCGCCGCCGACTACTACGCAGCCGGTCGATCGTTCAGCGGCACGCAGAACGGCTTCGCCATCGCCGGTGACTATCTGTCGGCCGCGTCGTTCCTCGGCATCTGCGGAGCCATCGCACTGAACGGGTATGACGGGTTCCTCTACTCGATCGGATTCCTCGTGGCGTGGCTCGTCGCGCTTCTGCTCGTCGCCGAGATGATGCGCAACACGGGGAAGTTCACGATGGCCGACGTGCTCTCGTTCCGCCTCAAGCAGCGGCCCGTGCGCATGGCGGCTGCTCTCACGACCCTCGCCGTCTGCTTCTTCTATCTGCTCGCGCAGATGTCGGGTGCGGGCGGACTGGTCTCCCTGCTGCTCGGCATCGACGACAGGCTCGGCCAGTCGCTCGTGATCGCGATCGTTGGCGTGCTCATGATCGTGTACGTCCTGATCGGAGGCATGAAGGGCACGACGTGGGTGCAGATCGTCAAGGCGGTGCTGCTCATCGCCGGTGCCCTCGCGATGACGCTGTGGGTTCTCGCGCTGCATGGCTTCAGCCTGAACACGCTGCTCGAGAGCGCCGTCGACAATTCGCCCAACGGTGAGAAGATCCTCGGCCCCGGTCTGCAGTACGGCGCGAATCCGCTCGACTTCCTCTCACTCGGCATGGCACTGGTTCTCGGCACCGCCGGTCTGCCGCACGTGCTGATGCGCTTCTACACCGTGCCCACGGCGAAGGAGGCGCGACGATCGGTGGTCTGGGCGATCTGGCTGATCGGCGGGTTCTACCTGCTGACGCTGGTGCTCGGCTACGGGGCCGGCGCGCTCGTCGGACCGGAGCGGATCGCAGCAGCGCCCGGCGGGGTGAACTCCGCGGCACCCCTGCTCGCTCAGGCGCTGGGCGGCCCGCTGCTGATGGGCTTCATCTCGGCGGTGGCATTCGCGACCATCCTCGCGGTCGTCGCGGGCCTGACGATCACCGCAGCGGCATCGTTCGCGCATGACATCTACTCGAACGTGATCAAGCGCGGCAAGGACGGCTCGGGCACGGCCGACCCGAACGGCGAGGTCAAGGTGGCCAGGCGCACGGTCATCGTCATCGGAGTGCTCGCGATCGTCGGCGGCATCGGCGCCCAGGGGCAGAACATCGCCTTCCTCGTCGCGCTCGCGTTCGCCATCGCCGCATCCGCGAACCTGCCCACCATCCTCTACTCGCTGTTCTGGAAGCGCTTCAACACCCGCGGCGCGGTGTGGAGCATGTACGGCGGTCTGATCGCGGCCATCGGTCTCATCGTGATCTCGCCGGTGTTCTCGGGCAACGACAAGGCGATGATCCCTGGAATCGACATCGTCATCTTCCCGCTGAACAATCCGGGCATCGTCTCGATCCCGCTGGGCTTCCTGCTCGGCTGGATCGGCACGATCACGGCGAAGACCGCCGAATCGCGTGCTCTCGCCGCCGAGATGGAGGTGCGCTCACTGACCGGCTTCGGCGCGGAGAAGGCGGTGGATCACTAGGTCTCTCCCCAGAGATACCCGAATGCTGCGTCCCCAGCGCGGCGGGAGCGGAGCCCGGCGGCCTACACGCCGGGCTCCGCTTCGTTCGGCATCTCCCGCGGGAGATCACCTCCCGCCGCGTCCCCAGCGCGGCGTGGCTCACGACCCGGTCGCAGAAGCGTCGCGCTCGAGATCCAGCAGATATCGCTTGCGCTCGGGATGCGCTCCGTAGTGGCCGGGGGTGCCGTCGGAGCGGATCACGCGGTGCACCGGAACGATCACGGACAGCGGCGTCACCCGGCATGCCGTGCCGACGGCACGGGCGGCGCCGGGGCTGCCGGCGACTACCGCGACCTCCCCGTAGCTCATGGTCTGACCCCACGGGATGCCGCACACGGCGTGCAGCGCCGACCGGGTGAATCCGTCGACCAGGCGCCAGTCGAAGGCGAAGCGCTCGTCGAATCGCACGGGCCCGCCGTCGAAGTACTCGTCGAGCGCCGCCGTGAGCTCATCGGCGATGCCGGGTGCCGGCACGGGCGTCTCGCCGATGCGTCGGCTGACGCTCTCGAGAAGCCACGGCACCCGAGGATCCGCCGATTCCGACAGGTCGAAGCTGACGATCCCGGCATCCGAGAAGACCGCGAGGGCGTCGCCGAACGGCGTGGGTGCGAAGTCGTAGCGATAGCTCATGCCCCCATCCTGCTCTCCCTCCTCACCGCGGGGCCTCGCGATCTCGGTGTCGGTGGACAACCCGGATAAACCGCCCGGCTGTGCAGGGAGATACCGGGGAACAGGCGGAATCGTCGCGAAACGGCCGGGAATACCGCCGGTCGCGCCGGTCGCGCCTAGGCTTGCCGTGTGTGGCGACGAGAGGCGAAGGATGCTGAGCGCGCGACCCAGCCGGTCGCGGTGACGCTCGGCGATCTCAGCGACTCGTCGACCGGGGTCGGCATCGCGCACGCGGCCGAGGAACGACGCACCAGTCTGCGCGCACAGGCGGCCGATCTGGGCGGAGCGTCGCCGCTGATCAGCTTCGTGGATGCACCCGAATCCGTCATCGACATCTCCCGGGCACATCCCGGCAGCCTGCCGCAGTTCATCACCGGACGCTCCACGCTGCTGTCGAACCTCTTCCGTGACGAGGTGGGGCTGCGCACCGCGCGGATGGCCGCCGAGCGCATCACGGCGCGCAACACCGAGTTGCGCACGGTGCGCGGCATCGACGCCGTGCGCCTCGCGGTCGGCATCGCGCGGTGGCGCATCGGCGGCGCGCAGTTCGCCGCCCCCGTGCTGCTGCGTCCGCTGGCCATCCGGCGTCATCACGCCGACTTCGAGCTGAAGCTGCACGGCCGCTTCGAGGTCAACCCCGAGCTGGTGCGCGTCGCGCGCGAGCACTTCGGGATCGAGCTCGACCCGGCCGGTCTGGCTTCCCTCGCCTACGACGGCGGCATCTTCAAACCGCAGCCGGTGATCGATCAGCTCCGGGCGCTGACCCGCTCGATCGACACGTTCGCCGTGAACCCGCGCCTGGTCGTGTCGACGTTCGCCGATGTCGCCGATGCCATGGTGCGCGACATGGTCGACCTCGACCACCCTGTGCTCAACGCGCTCGCCGGACACGTCGGTGACCGCGAGCAGGTCACCGCTCCTCGCGAACTGCCCGCCGCGTCGGGGCCCGATGATCGAGCCCCCGCCTCGGAGAGCCTTCTGCTCGACGCCGACTCCGAGCAGGAGGAGGTGCTCGCGCGCATCGCCGCCGGGCACTCCCTGGTCGTCTCGACACTGCCGGGCACCGGCGGCACGCAGACCGTCATCAACGCACTGGGCGCGTTCGTGCGCTCCGGCCGGCGCGTTCTGGTCGTCTCCGCCCGCAGGTCGACGCTCGACGGCGTGCGTCATCGCCTCGCCGGCGTCGGTCTCGACGCGCTGGCCGTGTCACCCAACCGCGCACGTCGCGACCTCATCACCGCGATCGCCCGCAGCGAGAAGGCAACGCAGCCCAAGGCCGCCGAGCTCGACGAGGCGCTGGTGCGTCTGCGCACCGTGCTCCGCGACTACCGCGGGGCGCTGGGCGAGCCGGTGGGGCGCACCGGGGCATCCGTTCTCGACGCGACCAGAGAGCTCGCTCGACTCGCCGCCCTCCCCGTGCCGCCGTCGACCGGAGCGCGGCTGTCGATGGCGACGCTCGAGAAGCTCGCCGGAGACCGCAGCGACGCGGCGCAGGCGCTCACACGTGCGGCCAAGCTGGGTGAGTTCCGCTTCGGACCCGACGACTCGCCCTGGTACGGCGTCAGCTTCGACAGCGCTGAGGCCGCCCAGCATGCCCACGAGCTGGCGGGACGGCTGCACGGATCCGCGGTGCCCTCGCTTCTCGAGCGCGGATACGAGCTGATCGCGCAGACGAGCATGCGGCCGTTCGGCACGATCGACGAGCTCGGCGAGTACGTGCGGCTGCTGCAGGGCATCCGGGATTCGCTCGACCGGTTCAGCCCGACGGTCTTCGAACGACCGCTCGGCGAGCTGATCCAGGCGCACGGCTCGCGCCGCGACGCGCCGGGCATGTCCTCGGCCAACCGGCGCAGGCTCAAGAAGCTCGCTCGCGAGTACGTCCGCCCCGGCGCGCACGTTTCGGAGATGCACGAGGCGCTGCTGCGCATCCAGCAGCAGCGCACGCAGTGGCAGCGCTACGTCGAGGCGGGCGTCGCGCCGCAGGTGCCGCTCGGGCTCTCGGACGTGCACGTCGCGTGGCAGCGGGTGTCGGCCGAACTCGCCGACCTGGATCGCGCGCTGGGGCGCCGCGAGCCGCTCAACTCCCTGCCCGTCGCGCGTCTCGTGCGCACGCTCTCCGGCCTCGCCGCGAGGTCGGCAGTGTTCGACAATCTCGTCGAGCGCACGCAGATCCGCGATGCCCTCGCCGGTCTCGGTCTGCGCCCGCTGCTCTCCGACCTCTCGGTGCGGCACGTGCCCGAGGAGCGGGTCTCCGCCGAGCTCGAGTTCGCCTGGTGGCAGTCGCTGCTCGAGCGGGCCCTGCAGGACGACCGATCGCTGCTCGGCGCCAACACCGCGGTGGTCGATCGTCTGGAGCGCGATTTCCGCCTCGTCGACGAGGCGCACACCGCGATGGCAGGTCCGCTGCTGGCCTGGAACCTGGCCAGTCAGTGGCGCATCGCGATCGTCGACGAGCCGGATCAGGCCGCGCATCTTCGTCAGGCGCTCAAGTCGGGTGAGGCGACGACGGCCGAGATCGTCTCGGCGGCACCGGATCTCACCCGCGTGCTCGCACCGGTGTGGATCGCGTCGCCGTACGAGGTGCCGCTGATCCCCGAGTCGGTCGACTTCGACGCCGTGCTGCTGGTGGATGCCGCGGCCGTGAACCTCGCCGAGACAGCGCCGGCGATCCGCCGTGCACGCCAGATCGTCGCCTTCGGCGACCCGGTCACCCAGCGCCCCACGCCGTTCCTCGTCGCCACAGTGCCCGACGTCGAGTGGGAGCCGGAGGTGGACTTCGACGACGTGTCGGTCTTCGAGCGCCTCGCCGAGCTCTTCCCGGTCATGACGCTGACCCGCAGCTACCGGGCCGGCGGCGAGGACCTCGCCGAGCTCATCAACGACGCGTTCTACGGCGGCGAGATCGTGTCGCTGCCGTGGGCGGGGTCGTACCTCGGCCGCGGCAGCCTCACCGTCGACTACGTCGAGGGGGGAGTCGGCACGCCCGACCCCGATTCGGGTGCGGTCGAGAGTCCGGATGCGGAGGTCGCCCGCGTCGTGACGCTCGCTGTCGAGCACGCCATTCACCGCCCGACCGAATCCCTCATGGTCGTCACCGCGAGCCGCAGGCACGCGGAACGGGTGCGGGCAGCCGTGGCATCCGCCTTCTCCGGACGCTCCGACGTGGCCGATTTCGTCGGCCGCGACACGGCTGAGCCGTTCGCCGTGCTCACGCTCGAGGAGTCGGTCGCGGAGAGCCGTGACCGCGTGATCTTCTCGCTGGGCTTCGGACTCACCAAGCACGGCCGCGTGCTCAGCGACTTCGGCGACCTCTCCCAGCAGGACGGCGAGCGACTCCTCACCGTCGGGATGACGCGGGCGCGCCGCTCGATGGTCATCGTGTCGTGCATCCGGCCGTCGGCCTTCGACGAAGGACGACTGGAGCACGGCGCGTCGACCCTGATGTCGATCCTCGGCGGGCTCGCGGCCCGCGGCCGCGACGCGCGCCTCGAGGATCTGGCCGACCCGCTGACCCTGGCGCTGGCCCGCGAACTGCGCCGTCTCGGCGCCTCGGTCGACGTCGACTACCGCGGACTGCTGCCGCTGGTCGCGCAGCACGACGGACGCGCGGTCGTCATCGAGTCCGATGCCGAGATGCGCGGGGAATCGCTGCGCGAGAGTGTGCGGCTGCGCCCGCAGGTGCTGCGCCGGCTGGGCTGGCACTACGTGCGCGTGCACGCGTTCGACCTCTACAGCGATCCCGCCACCGTCGCCCGCCGCATCGCCACCGTGCTGGGTATCGACGAGGATGCGGTGCGCGCCGAGAACGACACCCAGCCCTTCGATCTCGATGGATGACGAGCGTCAGCGGATCGTGCGCGTCGCCGGATCGCGTCGCGCGAAGCTGACCCGCGTCGAGGGCACGACCTCGGACCCGCACACGAAGGATGAGCCCTCGGTGCCGCCGTCGGGGGATCGGGGACCGAACGACGAGCGCATGCTGCGCGAGGTGCCCCCGCACTACTGAGCCCCCGGGCCCTGCTGAGCCCCCGGGCGCTACTGAGCCCCCGGGCACTACTGAGTTGGGGCTGGCGCGCGAGAACGGCCCGCCCCCGGAGGGACGAGCCGTTCTCGCGTTCAGTGATCAGCGGATGCCGGCGTCGCGCCGCATGAGATCGCGGATCTCGATGAGCAGCTCCTGCTCGGTGGGCAGGGTCTCCTCTTCGACGGCCGGGTTCTTGGCGGCCTTGCGCTCCTTGTACTTGTTCATCGGCACGACGAACACGAAGTACACGACGAGCGCCACGGCGAAGAAGCTGATCACGGCCGAGATCAGCTCGCCGATCGGGAACGTCACCGTATCGCCGTAGATGTTGTCGACCGTGAATCCGAACTTGCCGGCCTCATCGGCTTTGAAGACCAGTGCGACGAGAGGGGTGATGATGCTCGACACGACAGCGCTCACGATGGCGGTGAACGCCGTGCCGATCACGACCGCGACCGCGAGGTCGATGACATTGCCCTTGGTGATGAATTCCTTGAATCCCTGGATCATGGACGTGCCCTTCGTTCGCTTCGGCCTCACTTCGAAGCCGTGGCCTTCGCGGGCGCCGGGGCGGCGCTCGTCGAGGATTCCGTCTTCGATGATGCCGAACCGGAGGCCGGGGCACCAGCGCTTCCTCGAGAATCGGTGCGATAGAAGCCCGAGCCGTTGAAGGTCACTCCGACCGTCCCGTACTGCTTGCGCAGAGCCCCGCCGCACTCCGGGCAGAGGGTGAGGGACTCCTCTGAGAAGGACTGCACGGCGTCGAAGCGGTGGTCGCACGCGGTGCACGCGTAGGCGTAGGTGGGCATGGAATGCTCCTGTCAGTTCCGCGCGGGCGACAGCGTGATGGTCTGCGTCGGGGTGACGATGCCATCGACCGGCTGGTCGTGCACTTCGCGCGGCAGCGAATCGAGTACCTCGGAATCATAGATCACCGCGTACACGGGCGGGCGGCCCTCCATCGAACCGAGGGTCTTGTCGAAGTACCCGCGTCCCCAGCCGAGACGCGTGCCATCGCGGTCGACGGCGGCGGCGGGGATGAGCATCAGGTCGACGTCGTTGACGGCGATCGGCCCGAGCACCTCGCCGGTCGGCTCGGGCAGCCCGAACAGCCCCTCGCCGACCGTCTCGGAGTCGTCGGCGACCGCCCAGTCGAGCAGCCCGTCGGCTCGGCTGATCGGAAGCAGCACCCGGATGCCGCGGCGCACGGCATCCCGCACGAAGGGTCTGGTGCCCGGCTCGGTCGTGGTGGAGAGGAAGCACGACACCGATCTCGCTCCGTGCGCGGCGAGAAGAGCGTCGAGCTGCGCGGAGAGCCCGGCGGCTGCCTCGTCGCGCTGCGCCTGGGACAGGATCTGACGACGTTCACGCAGTTCGGCGCGCAGCGCGCGCTTCTGCTGTTCTGCTTCGCTCCGCATGCCCCCGATCATACGGGGGTGATTCAGGCACCCCACCGGTCGGCGGAGGGGGCCCCGCGACTAAGCTGAACCGCATGAGCACCATGAAGGCGGTCATCCCCGCCGCGGGCCTGGGAACGCGGTTCCTCCCGGCGACGAAGGCGATGCCGAAGGAGATGCTCCCGGTCGTCGACAAGCCGGCCATCCAGTACGTGGTGGAAGAGGCGGTCGCCGCCGGCATCCACGACATCCTCGTCATCATCGGTCGCAACAAGAACGCGATCTCTGATCACTTCGACTCGGTGCCCGAGCTCGAGGTGCGCCTGCAGGCGAAGGGCGACCACGGGCGCCTCGAGCGGGTGATGAAGTCCAGTGATCTCGCAGACATCCATTTCGTGCGGCAGGGTGAGCCGAAGGGGCTGGGGCACGCCGTGCTGCGGGCGCGCACGCACATCGGCGACAGCGCTTTCGCCGTGCTGCTCGGCGACGACCTGATCGATGAGCGCGACCCGCTGCTGACCGAGATGATCGCGACGCACGAGCGCACCGGCGCCGCCGTCATCGCGCTGATGGAGGTCGACCCTGCGCAGATCCATCTGTACGGCGCCGCTGATGCGCGGGCCACTGATGTCGACGGCGTGGTCGAGGTGCACGGGCTGGTCGAGAAGCCCGCACCGGAGGATGCGCCCTCGAAGCTCGCGGTGATCGGCCGCTACGTGCTGCCGGCCGCCATCTTCGACATCCTCGAGCGCACCGAGCCCGGCAAGGGCGGTGAGATCCAGCTGACCGACGCGCTGCAGGAGCTCGCGGCCGACCGCGACGGCCCCGGCGTGGTCGGCGTCGTCTTCGGCGGACGCCGTTACGACACGGGAGATCGGGCCGACTACATCAAGGCGATCGTGCAGCTCGCCGCCGACCGCGACGACCTCGGCGAAGAGCTGCGGCCGTGGCTCAAGCGGTTCGCGGCCGGTCTCTGACCGGGGGAGAGACGATGTCGAACGACATCCTGCCCGCGATGAGCTACGGACCCGTGGTCCTGCGACTCGTGAAGCCGCGCGACGCGAGGGTGCTGCAGCGCGAGCTGCTCGAGAACCGCTCCTGGCTGCAGCCTTGGGAGGCGACGATTCCGGGGGGCAGTGCGGGCTTCGACATGCGAGCGGCCATCCGCCGGCTGCTGCAGCAGCATCGCGACGGCGCGGGGTACCCGTTCGTGATGGAGTACGACGGCGAGGTCGCCGGGCAGCTCAACATCTGGGGCGTCGCGCGCGGCTCGCTCGCCTCGGCCACCATCGGGTACTGGGTCAGCGAGCGGTTCGCGGGGAGAGGCATCACTCCGACCGCGGTCGCGATGGCGACGGATGCGGCGTTCGGCCAACTCGGTCTGCATCGGATCGAGATATGCATACGTCCCGAGAACCGCGCCAGCCTGCGGATCGTGCAGAAGCTCGGATTCCGCTACGAGGGGATGCGGCGCCGCTACATCCACATCGACGGGGATTGGCGCGACCACCACGCGTTCGCTCTCACGCAGGAGGAGGTGCCCCGCGGGGTGCTGTCCCGCTGGGTGAACGGTGAAGTGCCCTTCGGAGCGGCGCTGCCTCCGCACGATGAACTGCAGGGCTGAAGGGCGCGACACACGCGCGGGAATGAGCGGGCCTGAGCTCGGCCGCGCGCTACCGTGGTGAACATGGATGGGCCGGTGCTGAGCGGGGGCGTGATCGTCCTCGTCGCCGTGCTGCTCTGGGGTCTCTACTTCGTGCCCAGCTGGCGCGGGCGACACCAGTACTACGCGGCGGAGCGCAACGCGGTGCGGCTGAATCAGGCGCTGCGGGTTCTCGCCGAGACCAGCGAGACCCCCGACGAGGTTCGTCTCGAGCTGACCGCGCGCACCGCGCTCGCCCAGCAGCGACTCGCTAAGCGCGTGCAGGCCGAGAAGGAGAACGCCGAGCTCGAGCGCCTTCGCGAAGAGCTCGCCGCCACCCGTCGCGATCCCGTGGTGCGTCAGGCGCGTGCGCGCCGCCGCACGCGACTCGCTGCGACCGCATCCCTCGTCTCCGCGCTGGTCATGCTCTTCGGCGGCGTCTGGCAGATCGTCGCGACCGGGGGGTGGATGCTCGCCGCCGGGGGAGTCGTTCTCGCTGCGCTCGCGACGGCGGTGCTGGTCCGCATGGCGCAGGTCGCCGGTCGGAGTGCCCGTCGTCTGGAGCGTCCCACCGCCGCACCGGTCACCGAACGCGTGTCGCCTCCGCTGCACGATCAGGGACCGGCGGTATGGACGCCGCGCGCGCTGCCGCAGCAGATGGTCACCGTCGCCGGCTCCCGGGCCCAGACGGCACAGGCGGAGATCGACGCCAGGGCCGAGCGTCAGCGTGCGGCTCGGCGTGCCGAGCTCCGTCGTCGCGCCGAAGAGCTCGCGCCGCCGGCGCCCACCGCGCTGCCCATCGCGCCGGCCGCCGCGGAGGCATCGCCGTACGCGGGCATGGGCGTCGTCGATGATGCCGAGATCGAAGCGCATGTGCGTCAGCTGCTCGCGCGGCGAGCAGCCGGCTGACCGCGTGATAACCTGAACTCTGTTCACGGGCCTATGGCGCAGTTGGTAGCGCGCCTCGTTCGCATCGAGGAGGTCAGGGGTTCGAATCCCCTTAGGTCCACATCGTGACAGAGCCCCCGCACTGAGGTGCGGGGGCTCTGTCGTTTCCCGGTCGGCGTACCGTTCACCGATCGCACGCTCCGGGCGGCCCGACGATCGAGGTCACGGATCCGTTCGGGAACGCGCTGCGCTTCTGCGGGACCGCTGCCTGATCCAACCGGACCCGCCACCCTGTCTGTCGGGCGTCTCCCCTTCCGGAGCCAAGGCCGGCCACTCGCTGCGACGCCGGGGAGAGCGGCCGGCGCCCGGTGCGACACGCCCGGGGGTGGGTGGTGATTTGCCGGATGCGTGGGATCGGCGTAACTTATTACTTGTTCGCCCCAAGCGGTTGAGCGGAAGGCCTGAAGGGCCTGGCTCCCCTCCAAGTAGTGAACCACCCACCTCCAGCATGATGAACCATGGTTCGTGGTGCGGGTCTTTGGCCCGGGGAGTGTGGTCATCCCAGTCGGGGTTGTCGATTTGACAGTCTCGCCGGATGGATTAGGCTGGAGAAGTCGCCTCGGAAACGGGGCGAGGATCTGGTTCTGGTCTTCTCGGCGTGTCGGTTTGACAGTCGGGCCGGGATGGATACGATTGTGAAGTTGCCCTGCGCTTCTCGCCCTGTGGGGGTGGGTGTGCGGGTGCGTCCGATCCTTGAGAACTCAACAGCGTGCACTTGTCAAATGCCAAATTATCCTCGTCCAACCCTTGTGGGGGTT